>JAFCZZ010000137.1 GCA_019314085.1 Deltaproteobacteria bacterium
AGGGACATCTGCAGATCCAGGACGAGGTCTCCCAGATGATATCCTTCCTTGTAGATCCGCAACCGGGGGAGACGATCCTGGATATGTGCGCCGGTGTGGGGATCAAAACGACACACCTCGCCCAACTGATGCACAACAAGGGCAGGATCGTTGCAATAGATATAAACCGCAAAAAGATTGAATCCTCGCAGGACCTCGCCCGCAGGCTGGGTGCAACGATCATCGAACCGATCATTTACGATGCGACCCAGGACCCGCCGGAGGATCTGCGCGAGCGCTTTGACCGGGTCCTCGTGGATGTCCCCTGCTCCGGTCTGGGAACATTAAGACGTAATCCCGAAATCAGATGGAATACTACTCCCGAGACCTTGGGTGCATTCCCCCCCCTACAGCGAGAAATCCTGAGCCACTCGGCCTCCTTATTGAAAAAGGGGGGAACTGTGGTGTACAGTACCTGCACCATCTCATCCGCGGAGAATGAAGCGGTCATCAAGGGATTTCTGACCGATAACCCCGGTTTCGAATGTGTCCGCCCCGCTACCGTCCCAACCGAGATGCTGGACGGGGACGGGATGTTGAGGACATTCCCCCACCGCCACGGGGCGGACGGCTTCTTCGGGGCAACACTCAAAAGGAAAGGAGGATAAGCCATGACACAGCACAGACCGACCCGCGAGGAGGCCCTCGCGCTTCTCCACCAGTACAATAAAAGCGACAGCCTGCTAAAGCACGCCTATGCGGTGGAGGGAGTTATGCGCTACTGCGCACGCAAAAGGGGGGAAGATGAAGACGAATGGGGGATCATCGGTCTCGTTCACGACCTCGACTATGAACAGTTCCCCGATCAGCACTGCACCATGACACGGAAAATTCTCGAAGAGAACGACTGGCCGGATGCATATATACGGGCCATTGTATCACATGGATGGGGGCTCTGCTCGGACGTGGAACCGGAGAGCACCTTGGAGAAGACGCTGTACGCAATCGACGAATTGACCGGCCTCGTCACGGCCAACGCCATGGTCCGTCCCTCCAGAAGCGTCATGGACATGAGTGTGAAATCGGTCAGGAAGAAGTGGAAGTCCCCGGCTTTCGCCGCAGGGGTGGACCGGTCGATTATTCAAAAGGGTGCCGAGATGCTGGGCCTTGAGATCGGTGAGCTGATTGAAGACACCATCAACGGGATGCGTGAGGTTGCCGGTGAGATAGGCCTGCAGGGAGATCCTGCAGAGAATATGAGTTCGTGAAAGGGGGCAGCGGGCTACTGCATCTTTCTCCTGTCCGGACCGCCGTAGATACCACCCGTCCCCCGTATGGGATCAATCCCGACAGTGACCCACTTCTCCTCGGAGTAGCGATAAAACCGCTTGATTCTATGCTCACAGATCAGCTTGTCGAGCACCGTGCCGACTATATAATCATATGAGTTATCGGCATATTTTACCCTGAGATACAGTCCCTGTTCCGGCATGCCACATCACCCCCTTTCACGGTTGGATCGTACCACGGGCTGCAGGAAATTTAAAGCAGAGAAAATCGCGGTGCGGGAATAATCGGTAACATTCCGTGTGCGAACCGTCCACCCGACTATGAGCGAATACCTGAAATAGATTGACTTTATAGCAAAAAAAATATAGCAAGGCCCTTTGAACAGATGTTCGGAAGGATGGATACAGATGTTTTTGAAACAGATGCAGGTGGGACACATGGCGGTATTCGCCTATATCGTGGGTGACAAGGAAAGCGGTGAGGGATTGGTGATCGATCCTGCCGCGGACACTGAGCGCATCCTGTCGGAGGCCACCACCGCCGGGATCACCATCAGATACATCATTAACACCCACGGCCATGTTGATCACACCTCCGGGAACGCGGCCATGAAGGACCGAACGGGGGCAGAGATCATTATCCACAGGGACGATGCCGATATGCTCGTCTCCACCCCCTCCGCAGTGCTGCGCATGTTCGGCGCCAAGCTCTCTCCCCCCGCGGACAGAACCGTGCAGGATGGCGAGGACATTACCATTGGGAAGGTCGTGCTGCAAACCATACACACCCCTGGTCACTCACCCGGCGGCATGTCGCTCTATACGCCTGGGTACGTCTTTACCGGAGACACCCTGTTTGTAGAGGGCCTGGGGAGGACAGACCTCCCAGGCGGATCGTGGAATACCATGCACGAATCGATCACAAAGAGACTTCTGACCCTCCCCGATGAGACCGTTGTCCTGCCGGGACACAACTACGGGAGGATGCCGACATCAACCATACAAAACGAGCGGGAAAACAACCCGTTTCTGAGATAAAAAGGGGGTTCCCGATGGAGCATAACGCCGTGATCACGACAGACCTCGAACAATTGAAGCTCTTCAGCAGGGGCAAGGTGCGGGATGTATACGAAGTGGGGAACAGCCTCCTGATCATCACAACGGACAGGATATCCGCCTTTGATGTGATTATGGGCGATCCCGTCCCCGGGAAGGGAAAGATTCTGACACAGATGTCCACCTTCTGGTTCCGCGAGATGGAAGACATCATCGCAAACCACCTGATCACGACGGACGTGAATGACCTCCCCGAAGAATGCACCCCCTATAAAGAGATACTGGAGGGGAGAAGCATGCTGGTCAGGAAGGCGGCTGCCCTTCCGGTGGAATGCGTGGTACGGGGATACCTCAGCGGCTCGGGATGGAAGGACTACTGCTCCGAAGGGGCCGTTTCAGGGGTGCGCCTCCCTCCGGGCCTGAAAGAATCCGCACGGCTTCCAGAACCCATCTTCACGCCTTCGACCAAGGCCGAAGCGGGGGAGCACGATGCCCCCATGACACGGGGAGAGATGGAGACCCTGATCGGCCGCGACATGACAGAGAGGGTCATCGACGTCAGTATGGGGATCTACACCAGGGCGCGGACGATTGCCGGAAAAGGCGGCATTATCATCGCCGACACCAAGATGGAATTTGGAACCGTCGATGGTGAACTGATACTGATAGACGAGCTTCTGACACCCGACTCATCACGGTTCTGGCCTGAAGATGATTTTGAGGAGGGACGCCCCCAGAAGAGTTTTGACAAGCAGTTCCTGAGAGATTATCTCCTCTCCATATCGTGGGACAGGAAACCGCCCGCCCCCCACCTTCCGCAGGATGTCATAACGGGAACGGTGAAAAAATATAAAGAGGCGCTGAGACGCATCGTGGGGTGAGACTTTTCAAGGGCGCTTCGCTTGACATGCCGACAGGCAATCGTTATCTTAATTGAACCGTTCGTATACCCCATGACAGGTTCGTGCGAACAGTAAATTCATCCACCGAACGGGAATCCATGCAATAAACCATGAAGAATGACTACTACGCAACCCTTGGCCTGGGCAAAGATGCCTCAGCCGACGAACTAAAAGCATCCTACCGAAAGATGGCCTTGAAATACCACCCGGACAGAAATCCGGGAGACGCAGAGGCCGAGGAAAAATTCAAGGAGGCAGCCGAGGCATACGAAGTCCTGTCCGATCCAAGAAAGAGGGAGATATACAACCGGTATGGACACGAGGGATTGAAGGGAAATGGCTTCCAGGGATTTTCGGGTTTTGAGGACATCTTTTCGAGCTTCGGTGACATATTTGAAGGTATCTTCGGATTCGAGACCGGCAGGTCACGTTCACGAACGGCAGCCCGCCAGGGGGCTGATCTTCGCTATGACCTGAAGATCTCCTTTACGGATGCCGCATTCGGGGCGTCTCCAGAAATAGAGATAGAGCGGCTCGAAGGGTGTGAGAAATGCGGAGGCAGCGGCGCTACTCCCGGAACACAACCTTCGGTATGCCCGACGTGCCGTGGTGTGGGCCAGGTAACCAAGTCAAGCGGCTTCTTCAGCATCAGCTCCACCTGCCCTCAATGTCACGGTGCCGGGCAGATCATAGAGGACCCCTGCAAGGCCTGTCGTGGGACGGGGAAAACGACGTTGCAAAAATCCATACAGCTGAAGATACCGCCGGGCGTGGAGACCGGTTCGCGGCTGAGGCTCCGAGGGGAGGGTGAAGAGGGAACATTCGGCGGGCCCAGGGGAGACCTGTACGTCTTTATATACATAGAACCACATGAATTTTTTGAAAGGGATGGAGCCGATATCGTATGTCGCATCCCCATCCCCATGACCCGGGCAGTCCTTGGAGGAACAATCGAGGTCCCCACGCTGGAGGGCGTGGAACGGATGAAGATACCCAAGCATACCCCCCACGGCAAGGTATTTAAATTGCGAGGCAAGGGAATCCCTCACCTCCGGGGATTCGGAAGAGGGGATCAGCTGGTTCAGGCCGTGGTAGAGATGCCGGCCGCTCTGAGCAAGAAGGAAGAAAAACTGCTCAGGGAATTCGCCAAGCTGCGTGGCGAGCTATAGACACCACTCTGTCTTTTTGCTAAAAGGCCTTGACTCGAAGAAGCAATAATAATAAGTGTGTGCAAGGTCAAAGGGGGATTACGCGGGGAGTGTTCCAGAAAACCGGAGGAGAAGGGGGTACGGAAAGTGGCAGAAGGTACGGTAAAATGGTTTAATGAGAAAAAGGGGTTTGGTTTTATCGAAAACAGTGGTGGGGGAGAAGATGTGTTCGTCCATTTCAACGCTATACAGGGGGAAGGGTTCAAAACCCTGCATGAGGGGCAGCGCGTCAGCTTCGACATCGAGGATGGCGCGAAGGGCCTATCGGCAGCAAACGTGATAGCCCTGTAAAGGTACCATCGTACAGCAAGAACTATCGTATAACAAACAGAGGTGTCCTCGGCGTAGGGGATGCCTCTCTTTTTTTGGGGCATCTATCGTCTAACAATCTTTTGACATATTCAGGCAAATAGATTAGAAGTGCTGGTTCCCTGAAATTCGAAACGGCACAGGAGAGAGCCATGTATAACGCAAGCGACTTGAGAAAAAACCTGAAGATACAGATCGACGGTGACCCGTATGTAATCGTTGATTTCACCTTTTCAAAACCTGGGAAGGGGCAATCCCTCTACCGGTGCAAGCTCAAGAACATGATCAACGGAAACCAGTTCGAACGGACCTACCGGTCCGGAGACACCTTTGCACCCGCTAATCTCCGGGAGAAAAAGATGCAGTACCTCTACGAGGAAGACCGAAAATGCTGCTTCATGGACACCGAAACCTACGAGCAGGTCTACCTCACCGAGGATCAGGTGGGAGATGCAAAAGGCTTCCTGTCCGATAATTTGGACGTGGAGATTCTTT
>JAFCZZ010000138.1 GCA_019314085.1 Deltaproteobacteria bacterium
GCACTCCGGACACGGCTCGAACTTTTTTGGCATCCAGTCCTGGCCGCAATCCAGACACCTGCGGTTCTTGGCCAGATGGGTAAGCTTTGCCTCGCAGCCCCGGCGGAGCTTCTCGATCTCCTCGAATAGGTTTACTGCTGAGGCTATTTCACTATCCATGGTTTCCTCCTTCCCTTTATATCCATAAATAATATTAAACCTTTTGTCAACCCCGATGTCAACCACGCTAGCCCCAATGCTACTGGGTATTGACAAAAAATTATCCTTATGTATATTATTACAGGGGGTAGGGCTGGTTCCTTGGGTCAGCAGAGTTATCGACCTAGCTCACTGGCTCTCCTCCTTACGGTTCTACCCCCGCCAGGGAGTATTGACAAGAATGGTATAATAGGGTATTGACAAGAAGTATTATAGTAATGATATAATACAGCTTACCGTTGACAAATCAGACACTGCGTGGTATAAGTTGAAAAGGAGGTGATGCCATGGTGAGAGCCCGCAAGGGGAGATGAAATTAAACCAAAAGAGAAAAACCCTATTTTCTTTCCAACAGGGGAGATACCCTGTGGGAAGAGTGATTATTTGTAAAGGAGAAAATATACAAGTGAAAAATAAAATATCCAAGATTCTGGGGGTGGCCATCACGCTGGTTATGGTTCTCAGTATGACCGCCGCCTTTTCCGTGCCAGCACTGGCTGACGATGAGGAATGGTCACTCTTCGACGTTCCAACAGCAGGTATTGCTGGTGCTCTGAACGATGGCTTCATGAGCACTCTCATCACCGGTATAGGACCTTTCGCTCAAGCTACTGATGGGACGCTCTACCTCTATATAGCCGGTGCTGCTCCCTTTGCCGACCTGTTCTCATCTGATGACAATGGTCGCACGTGGGAGGCAACCGACTATGCCACTGACCTAGCTGGTGCCGGTGCCATTGTGGATATGGCTCCCTCTTCTGAGGATGCCGATATCCTGTATGTGGCTGATGCCACCAATGTCTACAAGACCGAGGACGCCGGCGATAGCTGGACCGACCTGGGTGATGCGACACTTGGAGATACTTCATCTACTTCCGCAACGGATTCAATTACCTGTATCGCTGTGGGCTATGCCAATGGCGACCCCCATCTATTTGTGGGCACGACAGACACTGGCGGGACTGGTGAGGTAATCTACTACCAGGATTCACCATTCGCCTCTGTCTGGACTGACCTTCAAGTAGGTACCATCACTAATGGCACAGCTGATACCAGTCAAGTTTTCAGCATAGCTACCTCGCCCGACTTCGGGAACGACACCACGGTGGTAGCAATAATCAACGACGGTGCTGATGCTTATGCTGTCACCAACCAGGGAGCTGCTATCGGTGCTGCCGACTGGGATGACGTTCTGCTAAACGATGACATTGGAGGCACTCCTGTCGTTACTGGCGCCTCCGACCCTGTTTTCGTCGAGGACTTCGACTTCGACGATAACTACGAGTTATTCGTCGGTGTTGCCGGCGCTTTCAATACCCTTACCACTGGTGCCGGCGGTGTCTTCCGACTAGACGGAATGGGTGCCACCGACGATTTCCTGCTCGATGATGTCGATGGTGATATCGTTAGTTTGGACTTAGTCGGCGACGCCGGCGGCACATCCCTGATAGCTGGTACTGTTGTTGCGGCTGGTCCCCCCTCCGTTTGGTACAGTACCGACGACGGTGACAGCTGGGATGAGACCGACGACGCCCCTCCATCCGGTACAGGTGCTGCTAATGCCATCGTGATAGCGCTTGATGACTTTGCCGACAGTGGTGAAGCCCTGTGTGCTTCTAACGCCGCCACCAAGGAAGGCGGCGTCCACATGACCACCGATTTCGGTGCCACCTGGCAGGGTATTTCCATGCTTGACACCGATATGGGTGGAGGCGTACTGGATGTTTCCTTCACGGCTGACTACGGCGAGGGCGATGCGCCCATGTTCATGATTACCGCATCGAGTGTCGCTGCGGCAGACCGCAGTGTCTGGAGATACGATGGCACCAACTGGGAGAGGATGCTCTACGACGGAGCTAACGCATTAGACCTGGTTGAGGTATCACCTAGTTTCGCAGACGATAATGCCGTATTTGTCGCCGATTCTACCGTCCCAACGATACGACGCTCCGATGACGGTGGTGCTACATTTACTACCCTGACCCGTCAACCGGGCGCACCAATCGCAGCCTGGCTTGTAATAGACGATGAGACCATCATCACCAGCGATGACGGTACCGGTACTGCCGGCGATATCTACAAGACAACCCGATATGGCCGCCGGGCCTGGGATGCAATAGCAACTGGCGGTGGTATCATCACCGATTTAGCGATGTCACCGAACTATGCTTCCGATGGCACTCTCCTGGCCGGTGATGCCGCTTCTCTCGTATTTATCTCAACCGACGAGGGCGAAGAGTGGGATGAACTTGGTGACGGTGATATCGCTGCTGATGTTACCGCAGCCAACGACACCTATGTCACCTTTGACCCGCGCTATGCCGACAACATGCTGGTCTACGCTGGCAGCGACGATACGATCGAACGCTGCGAGGTCGACCCTGACGAGGACCCGGGAGACCTGAGCTGGACTGACTTTGCCAGTGGTGCTACTGCACCCGCTCTTGGTACAGGTGCAGGCCTCGGTGTTAGCGGGTTAGTTGTTGCGGACGATGGCATACAGAACGGCGAGGCTGTTGCTACACTGTATGCTGTTGATGGTGCTGTTGCCGCTGGTTTGGTACGTTGTCTTAACCCAGAAGCAGATCAAGCAGATATCATCTGTGAACCTGCAGCCGCTGGTCTTGGCGCCGCTGTGGACTTCAGTCCGGTAACTGGTGCTGCTGCTGTAACTGTTGACCGAAACCTTCATCTTACCTACGGCAGCAATACCCTCTATGCTCTTGACGGTGCTGGAGCTCCCGATGTCCTCTGGGAGTACACGGATTCTCTTGCTGCACCGACAGTACTTGTCGCACCGGCTATCGGTGAAGGTATAGATAGCACCACTACAGTCGTATTTGAGTGGGAAAATCTCAACCCTGATACCGGCGTACAGTGGGAGATACAGGTAAACGAAGAGGAGGACTTCTCCGGAGCCACTGACGAAGCGGTAGGTACTCTCGTTACTGGTACCGAGCATGACGACACCACTCTTACCTGGCGTGCCGCTGCTGCTGGTACTGAATACTTCTGGAGAGTGCGATTAGCCGAAACTACAGGCCCAGTGCTGAGCCGCTGGTCTGAAGTCGGTTCATTCACCATGCGAGTTGCGGCACCAACTGCTCCGATTGATGTGGCACCGGCTCCCGGTGCTCAGAGCATCGTCCTGCAGCCGGCGTTCAGCTGGGCTGATATTGGCGGAGCCGACCTCTACGAAATCGAGATAGCCACTGATCCCGACTTCACCGCTATCGTCGATTCGGGGACTCCGACCGGCAACGTCTATCTGGCCAGTGCCGAGCTCGACTACGCTACCACCTACTACTGGAGAGTCCGCGGCATCGCCTTCAGCGGTGCTCCGGCCGGTGACTGGAATGTCTCCGTCTTCACCACCATGCTCGAGCCTGAAGCGGCTGCACCACCGGTGGTAGTTGAAGAGGCACCAGCAATGCCAGACGTGATTGTAGAAGTGCCAGCTCCAGTAGAGGCAATTCCAAGCTGGATGCTGATCACAATAATCGCGATTGGTGCGGTACTGATGGTGGCGTTGATTGTCCTGATCGTCAGAACCAGGCGGGTAGTCTAACCGAATACCACCTAGTTCTGTCCTGAGGGATAACACCTCAGATACACCGAAGGAGCCCCCGAACTTCGGGGGTTCCTTCGGTATTGACATAAATCTTATAGCGGGGCTAGCGGGGACGCCGGGAGGCTTTAAAATGGATGCGCGGAGATTCACAATATCTGGGAATAACAAGGGCTTGGCCTGCCCATTTAGTAACTCCATTTTTTGCCAGGAGGGCTACTGCAGCGAGTGCCAGATATACCTTGCTTGGCCGAAGCAGGGAGAAATAGTAGTTATCTGTGCCTGGTGTGGTGAAGAGATGGGTAGAAAGCCTGGCCTTGGTCAAACAGGAATATCTCATGGAACTTGCTCTGACTGCGAGCAGAGGAATTTTCCTGAATACCTCGGAGTCGCATAAAAAAGGTAAAAAGGTCTTGAAATACATAAAGAAGAATCTAATCCAGATCCTAATTGCGATTGCTATCCTTGGCATTTTGGCGGTAGTAATTACCACCGTGTTGCTAGATTAAAGACTAGGCCATTGCTGGTGCCATGACCGTAATCGGGGTCAGCACCCTACCTGCAAAAGGGGGCAATAATTATGTGAGAAGGTTATTAAAAGGTCAATGTCATAACGTTTGATAGTGCGTCTGAAACAAATATTATGAGGAGGTGAGATCTATTGTGAAAGTGTTAAAGGTTAATTAGAAAAACAAAAGCAAATTCATTTTTGAGGAGGATATAAATCATAATGAAAAGAAAATTTAGTTCAATATGGCGGGTGGCCCTCGCTACGGTGCTGGCCTTAAGCCTTAGTTTGGTGATGGCAGTGCCGGTATACGCAGTAAACCTTGTGGTGACTGCTGGCGCCAGCGTCGACATTGATGCTGACTCGAATGGCGGTGTCTACACAGCCCTCAGCAACGTCAGCTTCACTGACCCAACACCAGACCTAGCTGCTACCAACACCTTCTACCTGACGGCACCCACCGGGTTCGAGTTCAACCCCGCCGCCACAGCTGATCAGGCCATAGGAGCCGGCTACTTAACGACACAGATCGACCTTGGGGCTGGCCCGGGCAATGCCCAGGCCCCCGTGTACAGCGTAAGCGATACGGTTGCCACGTGGACGGTTACTGCGGCTGGCGAGGGAACGGGGGGCAGCATCACCATCTCCGGGATGGAGATCCGCCCTACGGCGGCCACAACCACGATTTCCGGTGACGGCACGGCCATGATCACGATCGCCTCGGATGTCCAGACCTTCGACACCGCCAATGCCCATCCTATTGACCACGTGCCTGGCGTACACGCTGCTTTCACGGTGGTCACGCAGAATTCGGGGACCGAGGTCGCCGGGACCGCATTCAGTATCACCCTGAATGCTATCGATCAACACGGGAACGTGAATGATGACGGGACGAACCTTGTGACAGGGGCCGTGGGCATAACATGGACATCGGATGCGACGGCGG
>JAFCZZ010000139.1 GCA_019314085.1 Deltaproteobacteria bacterium
CCGCCGATCCCTACCGAATCCTCGTCTCGGAGGTTATGCTTCAGCAGACACAGGCGCCCCGCGTTCTTCTGAAATACGAGAGGTTTCTTCACCTCTTTCCCAATGTCGCGATCCTTGCCGCCGCGTCTCTCCACGATGTCCTCGGTGCCTGGCAGGGATTAGGATACAATCGCCGTGGCCTCGCTCTGAAACAAGCGGCACAGCACATTGTTATCCTTCATGGCGGTATTGTCCCCCGGGAGGAAGAGTCCCTCGTCGCGCTTCCGGGGATCGGCCCTGCCACGGCCCGCGCAGTCCGGGCCTTCGCATTCAACGAACCGGTGATTCTGATCGAGACCAATATACGAGCTGTCTTTATCCATCACTTTTTCCCGCAGGAGGAAACGGTCTCCGATTCCAACCTTTGTCCGCTGATAGAAGAGACTGAGACTCTCGACCAAAACGACCCGGGGCGATGGTATAACGCCCTGATGGATTACGGAACCTTTCTCAAAAAAGCCCACGCCAATCCCGCCCGCAGGAGCGCCCATCACCAAAGGCAGTCACCCTTCGAGGGTTCTGTCCGTCAGGTACGGGGGGCAATCCTCCGGCTCATCTTGAAAGAGGTGAAGCTTTCCAAGGGGGACCTCACCGGGGGTCTCCCCTTTGACAGAAATATTGTAGGAAAAGTCCTTGGGCAGCTTGAGCGGGAGGACATCATTGTGAGCAAGGATGGCTATATCTCGGTCGCCTAGATCACAAAGAGAGTAAGATGAAGATCATGCCGAAAACAGGATGCAGAAGGAGATTCCTCGATATTTTCCCTACGCACCGGGGTCATCCACGGAGAACCCGATCTTCAGCGTTACCTGCCAGTGGGAGACCTTCTCCCCCTCTATATAGCCGCGGGTATCGGTAACCTGAAACCACCGGATCTGATGGATTGTTTTCGAGGCCCGTGAGATGGCGTGTTCAATTGCCTCCTGCACCCCTTTTCGGGATGATCCCGTGATCTCGATCTGTTTGTACACCTGTTCTATCATGGCAATTCCTCCTTATTATGGATAGATCTTTTTGATTCACGCCGGAGCCCCGCTCACGCAATCGCGAGGATCGTAAGCGCAAATAATGGTCGCTGCAAGATCGAAGGTATCATGGAAGCGGATAATACCGATAGTGAGGAAGATGGAAGGGGAGCGGGAGATCAGGTTGCCGGACGGTTGCATTGCCCGGAATACCATTATCCATAAGGCACATCAGGTGTGCACCCTGCGCAGTACAGAAGAGATTCAATGGCAGGGAGGCTCCATCTGCCGACTTCTGAATTCTACATCCACTGAGCGAAATGTTTTTCGTACTGGTCTTCCAGGATCTCTTTGTGTTGCAGTTCCTCCCGGGCAAGTCTTGAGAAGAGAGGCCCCAAATTTGTCCCTCCGTAGTTTTCCAGAAGGCCGTTGTACAGATCATAGGCGGCCTGCTCCATCTTCATGGCGAACTGCATGATATCCTGGGGATCGCTGTCGGGGTCGATCGTCTCGGCAACCATATAGTTGCTGAAACTGATCTCGCTGATGTTCTGCTTTCCCCCGATGGTACCGACATCGCCACTTGCAAGGGCGTGCTCGATGAGCGCCTTGTGATTCAGTTCCTGCGCGGCGAGCTCCTCAAGGAGCTTTTTCGCGGCCTCACTTTTGACGATGTTCCGAAAGGATGTATACAGCATATTGGCTGCGCTTTCCTTGTCTGCAGCAAACGTCAAGGCACTTTCCAATGATTCGAATTTCATCTGTCCCCCCCCCCTTTTTAATAAAAGTACGTTCGATATACTATTAGAGGCAATAGTATCCTATCAGCCGTAATTTATCAATATAATCAAAAACCATCACGTCGGAGACGCTTTGGAAATCAGGGATGGGGTATTTCTTTGAACGGAGCTTGGATAAAGGGTGAAAGCAGGCGATCCCCCACGTTTTTTTCTAATGCTTCGGCAAAGGTTGTCATTGCTGGTCCTGCTGTTCTTTCAGACTGAGAAGGTGATCACCTCTTTGTCGGTGTTCCGGTGAAGCCTTCCCTCGCTTTCAAGAAATCGCAGGTGGGCGATAGCCTCGCCGGTGGCGAACCATTTCTGTGCGATGGGAAAAAGATCCCAGGTCTCACAGTCGATATCCCAAGTCATCCCGGCGGCTATTTCGTAGGCGTTTTTAGTCCCTTTTCCTATCACGTCGACAACCTCATCGGCGCGGTCCTCATGGTGCTTCTTCAACTCGTCAATCCTTCCCTTGAGGTCCGAGAAGAAACTCCTGTGGCCCGGAAGGACGATGTCTACCGGCAGATTGTAGACCTTATCAAGGCTGTCCATGTAGTCCTTCAGTGCGTTCACCTGGTAAGACCATGATTCGATGTGGGGTGTTATGTTAAAGAGGACATGATCCCCCGAGAGGAAAACCTTCTTGCCGGCCTCGTAGAGGCAGATGTGCCCCGCTGTATGCCCCGGGGTTGAGATACACTGAAAACGGTAGTCGCCGATTTCGATAACGTCATTGTCACCGATGAGGGTCATTTCGGGAACCGTCTCCGGGCTGTACTTGAAGCCCGGGTGGTTGTGGAGGGCCTTGATAAGCTCGTCGGCGGGGAAACCGTTAATAGCTGCATAATCAGTCATGGACTGCCAACAGCCTGCGTTCTGATAGACCTGTGCGTCGATCTTGCTGAAGTAGATCGTGCTGGTCTCGGTTGCCAGGCGCGTAAGCAGCCCGGCGTGGTCGGCATGCATGTGGGTTATCAAAAAATCGGTTACAGCAAGATCGATGTCCAGGGCACGTATTCCCTCCTGCATCGCTTCGAAACAGACAGTACGGTTAAAACCGGTATCAATAATCAGGTTCCGGTCATCGCCCTTGATTACGTAGGAATTGAGCTCCTTCAGCGGACTGTTGGGCAGCGGCACCTCAATCCGGTAAAAACGGTCCATTACCTCGTCGATCATCAATAGGTCTCCTTTGTTCTCAAAGTTGCGGCGAGGCTAGCACGTTCGCTCGAAAGAAACAAGGGATTCCCCTGATACCGCACGGATCACTCACCGGTGAACTTCCGATTATGTATATTAAGGGGTGCAAACCCGAGAAGATACAACCTTGTGTCTTAATGTTCTTGACACAGCCATAGTGCCTCTTTATAGTCACGAAAGATATGCGTAAACCCTTGTCCAACATGAAACGGGCGGGGTTCGGTGATTTTTATTATGACCAGTAAGGGGGTAGTTGTATGAAAAGGTATGGGAATTTTATCGGTGAAGAGAGCAAGGCACTGCTGCAAAGCGTGCGGAATTTCGTGGACAAGGAGATTATGCCGGTCAGGCTCGAGCTTGACGAGAGCCGCGAGGCCTGTGAAGAGGTTATTGCCAAACTGGTTGACCTTGGGATGCAGAAATACGGTCTCTCCCCTAAGTATGGAGGAGTGCCCATCGGCTCGGCGGCCGAATATTGCGCCGTCTGTGAAGAACTTGCCCGTGGAGACAGCGGCATAGCAACCGAGATGACCTGTCCGGAGTGGCTCTTCGGGCCGGCGATGAGGGCCCGCAACAAGGCAGTGGTCGAAAAATTCATGGCCCCTTTCTGTTCCGATGAGCGTCACACTGCCTGCTTGGCCCTGACCGAACCTGGAGGGGGGTGTAATGGAGAGGACCCCACTCAGCATGGAATGACGCTCCGTACCACCGCTAAACTCGACGGTGATGAATGGGTAATAAACGGGGCCAAGCGGTGGCCCGGAGGCGCGAGTGTCGCCGAGATCTATGGTGTTCTCTGCACGACCGACCCGGAATTGGGAGAGGAAGGCGTTGCCCTCATCTATGTGCCCGACGGCCTTCCCGGTCTCTCCTTTGGTATACCGGAGAATAAACTGGGTATGCGCTACACCGACATCAATGCCGATATCTTCTTTGATAACGTTCGTGTTCCGAAGGAATACCGGGTTGCAGGTCCGGGTGAAGACTGGAAGCTTTTTCGCGCCGCCCTGTCGTGGGGACGCCTCAGCTCCGCCGCTTTTTCCATCGGGAATGCCCAGGCCGTCCTCGAGATCGTCATCGATTATACCAGCAACAGGTTTTACAAGGGAAAATCGGTCAGAGAACATTCGCTGCAGGCGGCCATGATAGCCGATATGGCCATGGGGATAGAGAGTGCCCGGGCCTATTATCTAAGCGTTGCTTCGATGTTCGATAATCGCAAAGAGTTCGGCGATCCGGGAGACACCTATCTGATGGGGAAAGGAACAGGCGCCAAGGTCTATGCCTGTGATGTTACGGAGGTAGTCTGTAACCGGGCCATAGAGCTTATGGGTGCCTACGGGTATATCAAGGAATATCACGTCGAGAAATATCTGCGGGACAGCAAGATCATTCAGCTATGGGAGGGTGGCGGCCAACTGGGCCGTCTCGATGTTGCCCAAAGCTATTATCCCATAGCGTAAGAAAAATAGGGGAGTAGACACAAATGCAGGTGTTGAGTATTGAGAAGCTGGGGGAAAAGATATACGGGTGCCTGGATGACGGGATCAGCTACCACATATTTTCGATTGATCCCGAATGCCCCGTTGAGTATGAGGAGAATTACTATAGGGGCGATTATGACGATTATGATCACTTTGTTCTCTCATACGCGCAGATGGATCCCGGCCTCTGTTTTCTTGAAACGCCGGTGGTTATAGGCGCCGGGGATAAAGAAGACCTCACCTATGAGCTTATGCTGGGGGTGTGGAAGAACATATGGGAAGGGAAGGGGTAATTCACAGGCACGGGGTCACCCCTTTCCCCTGATCACGCGGAAGTAGTCCGAGAGTATTTCGCGGTGGTCAAACATCAGGGGCTCGGGGAGTGTGTCTTCCGTAAAGACCCCTATCTGTGCGGCATCATCCGCGGCCGCGGGGGTTCCTGCTGTCCTGGCCATAAAGACTGTGGATATGGTGTGTTGCCGCGGATCTCTGTCGGGCTTGGAGTATGTCCCGAGTTGGCCTTCGAGTATCACATCAAGGGAGGTTTCTTCCCGTGCCTCTCTGACGGCGGCATCCTCCAGCGATTCTCCGTAATCGACAAAGCCGCCGGGGATTGCCCAGCCGATGGGATCGTTTTTCCTCAGTATCAGGACGATACCTCCGCCTTCGACGGTGATAATGATATCGACCGTAGGTGTTGGGTTGTGATAAATCTCCAGCTCTGCCCCACAGTTAGAACAGATTCTTTTTGTCTTTCCGCTCATTACATCCTCGTTGATCCGTGATTTCAGAAATATAAATTGAATTCCCCCGACGTGTCAAGGACGGATTTTCTTGACATGTCGGGGTTATTTATTTACTGTCCGCTAGGAACAGGGCTGTTCCCGTGCGGGAATAAGGTGTCTTTGGAGGGAAGATGATAGGCGTACTGATTATAACTCACGGCAACTTGGGGCATGAACTGATAAAGGCCGCCGAAATGATAAAGGGGGATACCCGGGGGATTATTCCCGTCTCACTGGACGCTAAAACGGGCGTGGACGATATAAAAAAAGAGATTACATCCGCCATAAAAAAGGCCGATTTGGGGGAAGGCGTACTCATTATGACCGACCTCTTTGGAGGTACACCCTCAAATATCTCCCTGTCCTTTAAAAAAAAAAAAAAGGTG
>JAFCZZ010000140.1 GCA_019314085.1 Deltaproteobacteria bacterium
ACGATATCATCTAGGTTGGGGGCGGTCAATCGGGCATCGGGCTGAACCGTATTGGAAATTGTTCCTAGGACTTTAGATGTAGAGGGCTTACTTTGAAAACAAGAGCACCCCGAGATCGAGGTGCTATAGAGAGGGTGGGCAAAAGTTCAGGCTAGGCGGCCTTTGAGCTCCGCCACCTCGACCCTGAGTTCGCCTATGGCCTCCTTCAGCTCATGGATGGTATCGTTGAGGTTCCCCATCGTTCCCCGCATGGCGGAAATGTCCCTGGACATCTGGAGGGTGACGAGGATCATAATATCGTTGCCCCTGACCTTCCCCCCGGTCATCAGCCTCTGAAGCGCTTTATCCGCCAGGGGCGTGAGTATTGCGATAAGGCTCTCTTCCATCTATTTCTCCCTTTCCAGGCACCTCTCGCAATGATCCAGGATGCGCTCAAGCAAACGGATGAGAGCTGCCATCTGCTGAAGAAGGTCTCTTATCGGGCATTCCTCTTTCATGTTACTCCCAGTATGTTCTCTATCGCCCAGCGTGCGTCCTCAACGCCCTGGTCGCCCCTGATGCGGCGGATCTGCTCCAGGAAGTCATCAACCGATATCGGGGCGCCCCACTGGGAGATGTAGTATCGGGGCGCCCCACTGGGAGATGTAGGAATTGATTGGCGAGGCGTGGGCCGTCAGGCATTGGCTGTAGTTGTAGTCAGCGCAGGCAGCCAGCTGGCTCTCGGCGGCAGTGGCCAGCCAAGCGTCCATCTTCTCATCATGCAACTCCTTCAGACGGGCTGCCATCTCCTTCCAGAGATCATTGGGCCTGGCTGTCAGGTTCGAGATCACAGCTTGGCAGACATCCGTCGGAAGCACTGCATATGGGCGGTAGTACCCGTAGCAAACATATGCTACGCCCATGTAGTTCCCCGGGTAGTAGAGGTAGGCTGCCAGGTAGGTTCTCCCCAGGGCATACTCATCACCGGGGGCGTACTCCTCAGCCACCTGGTCGGCAGCCTCCTGATAGGCCCGGTCGCTCTGAGAGGCCATGAAACCGCAGGGGCTTGAGACGACAACACCCCAGGCGGCGCCGTAGCCCGGCTCGGTGCAGTTATAGACAGGGAGAGATCTAAAATATTCCAAAGTTGGGTCGAGGTGCTGGTTGCAGAAGACATACTCCAGCACCTGCCTCATCTGTGAGGCATCGAGCATGGCCGGAGGCGCGAACGGCGCCATCTGGACATTTAACTCCCTAACCTCTCTTGGCTTTAGTGTTATCGCCATCTCAGTCCTCCTATAGGACAAGTGTCTCGTATCCTTCCTTCTGGAACACCACACGGTAAGTCCCTGCACGAATGTCCGAGATTATGTAGTTGCCACCACTGTCTGTGTAGGCGCTGTAGCCGTCAACCGTCACCAGCACCCCGGCCACAGGTGCCCCGGTCTCGGCGTCGGTGACTGTCCCAAAGAGCGTAGCTGTTGGCGGCGGCAGCGGTGTCATCTGGACATTCAGCTCCCTACTCTCGCCGGGTGATAATGTTACTGGCATCTCTATCTCCTCATATCCCTCTTTTTGGAATATGACATCGTAGGTGCCTGGATGCAAGCCAATAAACTCATAGTAGCCGCCGGAATCAGTGACGGTCTGCTGATCATCGACAGTTACCAGCACGTCCACCAGGGGCTCACCTGTAGTGGCCTCGGTGACGATGCCATATAGGTTTGCCAGCCCAGGCGCTGGCTTTGCTGGCCTTGTGATTAGGTAGATGCCGAGGAGCCCAAGGCCAACAGCGCTTGCCCCTAATGCCATCTTCTTACCGTCTTTCATCGCTTCCCCTCAGATATTGACAAATCTCGATTTTGTGCAACACGGATCTCCTCCCCCTAATCTGCCATTTCCGCTATCTGCAAAATCAGCATTACCTCACCAGCACCGGTCTTGCCGCCAGCGGTGCCCACGGTCACCGTGTCTCCAGCGGCAATCACAGAGTTAGTGAGGTCGCCTATGCGAAAATATTTCTTGTAGCCCTTATCCTTACTTGCTTCGCTGGTTGAGACGTCGAAGTAATCATCATCCAAAGCAACACCGTCTTGGTATCTGCCTATACGGATGTCTACCCCCGGGTCAGCAGATGATGCCTCAGTATAAACCACAGCGTAGCCAACGAGTAAGCAGGGTACATTAGCATGAAAAACCTCGATGTCTGTTGCCACCCCCGATAGGTCAAGTGAAGTTGATCGTACCTCACGGTCGAAGCTGAAGTTGGTGCCTGAACTGGTATTCGTATAGCCCGTAGTGGCATTCCCCCGCAGGTTGTTGCCCTTTAAGGTGATATAATCAGCATCATCCTGAATTCTAATTCCAGTGCCCTGGGTCTTGGCAACCTGATCGTCATAGCAGTGATTACCGGTGAGAAGGATATCGCTTGCCGCCCCCATTATCAGGATGCCATAGTCCCAGCTGGCGCTCTGGCCGTTGTTCTTGGAGATGCAGGCTTCAATGAGTCCCCGGGTCACCCCGTTGAGTACCAGTCCGGCCAAGTAGGCCCCTTCAGATATCGCACCCACTAGTTGGACATCGTTATGAGCTTCGCAGCTGAAGTTTTGGTCAGTCGCAGACTCCCTGAACCAGCAACCTTTTATCCGGATGCGGTGGATTGTCCCTGTTCCGGACTTTTGGATATAGCAGTTGTTGCCGTTGTTCTTTTGAGAGGTGCAGCCCTCAATGAGGAGTTCCTCAAGGTCGCTATCACCAGTATCAACATGCAGGCCATGATTACCGGCACCGGAAATGTAGACATTGCGCAGATGGACCGCCGTGCCACCGATCGGATTGATCCGCACGCCCGTATCACTGGCATCAAGGCACCGAACATTGGAGAAGGAAAGGTATTCGGGAGACGTCGCATCTACAAATATGCTGTGTTTACCTCCACGAACTATTTCGCCACCGTCAACTTGGATACTGCCCACATGAGTAGCGCCTGTAATATAGATACCATAGTGGTTAGCGGCAGGTTCCAAGTGCATCTGGGACAGTTTTATATCGTCTACCTCAGCGGCAATCCTGGCGCACTCAAGCCCACAGCCCCTGGCAGCGAAGTTAGTAAGCTGGATATTCCACGCTTTGGTAGTGCCGTCAGTCCCAACGCCATGTATCAAAAAACCATTCGAGCCATGGTCAATAACTTCGCAGTTGACCCATTTTATGTGACCGATTCGCCTGGATCCACCAAAGGCAGCAGCAGCCGCAGAGGCAGTATGGTTCTGGTTGTAGCTCAAGCAGTTGGAGATGAGGATATTTTCGATTAGCTTATCCTTATCGGGCGGATCGTTGTCAGCCTCAAGCGAGACGCAACTGCGGCCGCCATTCAGTACCATGACATTGTTGACAATGAAGTTGCGGTAGGTGCCCGGGTTGGTGAAGCTGTAGATATAGACGCCCAAATCCCCTGCGGTCTCGCCGTCAAGCACGACAATCAAGCCATCAACTATGCAGTTGTTGCACTCGTTGAGGCCTACCATGCCGCCGATAAGGTTCTGGCCTATGAGATAGCCATAGCAGCTCTTTACATATACCCGGTCGCAACGCACGAAGTCGAGGGCGCCCTCCCAGGTATTGGTGATGTACAGGTCCTCGCACAGGCAATCGGTGACATTGGTGAAGCGGAGGCCGCCACCTGCCGTCTGGTTGCCCTTGTTGCCGTCGATGGAGAGGCTGCGGACAACGATATTATTGTTTCCACCAACAGGATCCGAGTTTTGAATCAAGTAGTCGTTTACACCGTTGTTGATATAGAGGACTGTGGCTCTCCCCTGGCCCTTAAAGGTGATGGTTGAGGGGCAGCGGATAATTGCCCCGCAGTAGAAGGTTCCATTCAAGAGTATGACCCTTCCACCGGTCGCAGGTAGGGCGTCAAAAGCTGCTTGTATCTCCACGTGGTCATCGGTGCCGTCGCATACCTGGATGCGGCCACCAAATAAGACCTTGGCGACCCTTGCTGCCGCCTTGATCAGCGTTGGGCTATCAGCGGGCACGACCACTGCCGTCGCTGTTATCACCATCGAGAGTCCAGCTATGGGGAGCTGTGGCAACTTAGGCATCAGTGCACCACCACTCTATGATTGCGGTCCTATGCATTCGGCCTCACTATCTCGCTCACCCTCATCAGCCTCATCGTCGCATCCGCCGAGTACCTGAAGTTGACCGAGTCCCCATCATGGACGGCCATGTCGAAGAGATAGAGGCCGTCCGCGATGAGGTCTGAGCCTGAGTTGAACTCCACGCCTACTGTCGTTGAGTCCCTGGTTACCCTGGCGCTGAAGACGCCTGCCGCTGAGAAACAGGTCATGACGCGGAAGAGGCTCGGCGGATTGGACGGCGTGATGTCCGACGAGAGGATATCGGTGGCAGCGGTGACGGCCGCATTGTGTTCAGAGACCTTCTCTATGGCGTGGTACCTTGCCAGCCGTATGACATAGACAGAAGTGCTGTCCGGCCTTGTCGTCCAGTCAGCCGTGGTCACGAGGCGGTTTTCGTCATTGGACTCTATGATTCTCGTCTGGCCTGCCCCTTTGCCCTCGACGATGGCAAGCTCGTAGCCAGCCCATATATTGGTCTGCCAGAACTGGTTCCGATCAATGAGCGTATTGTCCCCTCCTGATGCGGCTTTCCCCCAGTGAACAACGGCTGAGGTGAGGAAATTCAGCTTTGATAGCAGAGCTTCAAAGCTCGGAACCTTAGGCACTTCTCCGCCGAGTGTAACGATCAGCGCTGCAAGATTCTCATTCAGGCTGTTGAGGGTTCCTATCAGTTCTTCGAGTGGTGTAGCAGCAGGGGGTGCAGGGGCAGGGACAGGCTCGCCACTGAGGAGCCGATATAGGTCGATAAGCGTTAGCGCAATGAAATCCAGCCTTTCATCGGTCGGTGACAGTGCCTCCCGCAACCGCTCGAACCAGGTGAGACGCTCCGCCAGCCACTGCTCGTAGGAGGGCAATTGCATTGCCATTTAAGCTACCTCTATCTGTGTCCCCAGGCCATCCAGGAGGCGCTGCCAGGGGTGTCGGCGATCCAGGTAAAGCTCTCTGGCCAGACACCGGTGATGCGGGCGTAGCTGATGTCAGGCCCGGGGGCCGTTGTCACCACTGGCGTGTCGCCATAGGCTGTGCCGAAGGCAACCGTTGCCTCCACCGAACCTATGGCCACCAGCCGATCCATCTGGAACAGGGAGTCGAGTTTGGCATCTGTTAGTGTGCCATCCCGTACCTTGGCGCCGGTTACCGCCAGGGTGTCCAGCTTGTCCTCGACAATGGCGGCATCACGTATCTTGGTCGTCGTCACTGCCAGGGTGTCCAGCTTGGGGTCTGTCACCGCAGCGTCACGGAGCTTGGCGGTCGTCACCGCCAGGGTGTCGATGTCGGCCTCCCTGACCTCGGCGTCCAGTATGTTCTCTGACCTTATCCTGCCGTCAAGTATCCTCATCGCCTTACTCCAGGTGATAGATGGCTATTATGACGCAGCTCGCGTCGATGGCGTCCCCAGTCGCCTTGGCCACGCCCAGGAACTTGCAGTCCTCGAGTTCCTCCTTGGGCACATTGGCGGTGAGGCCGGCCCCGACCGTGACCTGTAACCTGGTTATGGTCTGCTCGCTGGGGCTTGACACACCCTCGCTGGCGTCCGGGGTGAAGACATCGGTGATGGTGACCGTCCTGTCTGCGCTGCCCTGGTTGTCGATCTTGAGCCCGGTGAGCACCCCCTTCACATGGGCGGGAGTGTCGAAGAGTTCTTGGGCTGAGGTGTTGCTGTGATGGTTTGTGCCCTCTCCCGCTGCTCCGGGGTCGGGTGTTCGATCTCTTCCAGCTTGCACTTATTGATGTTGTGGATGATCGTCACTTTCTCGAAGTCCACCCCCTTGAGCACGTAGAGGTAGAGGATGAAGGCGGCCATGTCCTTGATGGAATACAGCTTCATCAGGGGGCACGTCCAGGGGGAGTCCCTCCATGTCCTGGCGCCGAGATACCTGTAGGCCTCGGTGGTGACGTCGGGTATCTGGGTCGGGTCCGCCAGGTGGTACACATACCTGCCAGTGGGGATATAGAAGTGGACGATATAATCCCCCGGCTTCATGCCCAATGCGTCCTCATAGAGCACAAGCTCGTCCTCAGGGTACAGCTTGAGCCCGCTATCGGCGTTGGAGAGGTCGATCTTCTTGTAGTCGTCGCCGGGCAGGATGTAGCTGAAGGGGGCAGGAACGAGCACCGTGTCTGTCACCCGGAAGACCTTGCCCCTGGCCCACTTGTGGGAGTCAGGCCACTTGTCGGTGAACTTGACCCAGCTGTTCTCCTTGAGCAGCAGGTCCTCGGGGCGAATGGAGGTTGCGACCGCGGATAGCGCGGGGCTGATGGTGTGAATCATATTTGCCTCCTTCTCACCTCTCAGGGAGGTTTTTGATCCGACCCCGTTTTCAGCCCCGTTT
>JAFCZZ010000141.1 GCA_019314085.1 Deltaproteobacteria bacterium
TAAGCGACGACGAGCTCAAGGCATCAATCCTTTCCTATCCGGCCTTCCAGAGGGATGGTGCCTTCGATAACAATCTGTACCAACGTACCCTCCGGTATCAGAGAATGACCCCGGAGGCCTTCGAGGCCATTCAGAGAAAGACCCTCAAGATAGGGAAAATGGAGCAGCTTATCAGGGGATCGGCAAAGGTATCCGAACAGGAGGCCTATGAGATCTACAGGCTGCAGAATACAAAGGTCAACGTAGCCTTCATAAAGATAGCGACCGACGCCGTCACGGTCAAAGAAAAACCCTCCAAAGAGACCCTTGAGACATACTTTGAAGAACACGGTGAAGCCTTCCGGATACCCCAGATGGCAACGATCGAATACATCGTCTTCAAAGGGGATTCCTTTGCCGAGGTTGCGAATCTAACAGATGAAGAGATACAGGAGTACTACGACTACCATGAATACGAGTTCGAGGATAATGGAAAGGTAAAACCCCTGTCGGAGATACGGAGAGACGTGGTCTCCAGGCTCAAATCGATCAAGGGTATGGATACGGCCTTCAGGGAGGCTACAACGGCGCACGACACCATCTACCAGGAGGAAAACTTTGAAGAATATGCCAAAGGGCAGGGGCTCGGCATAGAGACCTCGAAGCTCTTCCGCAATGCCCCCATCACCGGCGGACTTGCCGGCATTCAGGATCTGGGAGAATATGTGTTCACTCTGCAGGAGGGCGATCTGGGACGCGCCTTTTCCGACAGCAAAGGATACTATGTTTTCAGGCTTGTCTCGCTGAGCCCTTCCCATATACCCGAGCTCCAGAATGTTCTGAAAAAGGTCAAAAAAGACTATGCCCAGAGCAGCGCCATACAGGCGGCCAAAAAAAAGGCTGAAGATATCCTCAGCCGTCTGAAGGGTGGAGCCGATATGGCGAAGCTCTCGAAAAAAGAGGGTCTGAAGGTGTCGGAAACCGGTCTGTTTCTGCCAGGACCCGAGATACCCCAGATCGGCTACTCCGCAGACATGGAGGGAGCCCTTCTTGAGATATCCGGGAAAGCCCCCTATCCGGACAGGGTGTTCTTCGTCGATGGAAGCTATGTCGTTATCAGGCTTGAAGGAGAGGGCACACTAGACGAAAAGGAGTGGACGGCAAAGAAGGCTTCGACGACAGGTTCTCTCCTCAAGCTGAAGGGAGAAGAATACTTCCTCGCGTGGCTGGAGGGGGCCAAGGAAGACATGATCAACGCAGGAAGGCTGAAGATACTCAGGAGCGTGGAGGATTTGTAACCAATGATTACAAAGAAAATGGTCACCGCACTGCTTTTGTGCGTACTGCTCGTTGCCCTTTCCCAGGTATCCGCTGCCGCCGTAAAAACCTATGACCTGAAGGTCTCCGGGTGCTGGAACTGATCAGGTAAGGCCAGGATAAGTTCTATCCTGAAAAAAACAGATGTCATTGCCTTCAAGCTGAACTCCTCGACATCCACGGTCAGCGTGAAGTTTGAAGACTCGATGATAGGCATAGACAAGATTGTAGACCGAATCGAAAAGGGGAATTTCCGGGTAAAGAAAGTGGTTGAAGGGCCTACCCCGAAGAGCAGCCCCTGAGGAAGCGGTGAGCATCCCTTTTTGTCACCGGCTGTGCCTGGCCGCCGACCTCCCCGCGAGCCATCCCGTCGAGAACGCCGCCTGGAGGTTATACCCTCCCGTATCCGCATCCACGTCCATAACCTCCCCCGCGAAGTAGAGACCCTCCATACAGCGTGACGCCATCGTCCGGGGATCTATCTCCCTCGTGTCGACCCCGCCCGCGGTGACGATAGCCTCGTCGATGGGACGGATCCCCGTTACCTCCAGACAAAAACCCTTGAGCCATGCCCGCAGGCGTCTCCGCTCCCCCGCGGTGATCTGGTGGCCTCTTCGGTCCGGTGAAATGCCGATCTGCTCCGCGCACAGGGGTATCAGTTTGGCGGGGAGGAGATCCTTGAGCAGCGTTTCAAATTTTCGTCTTCCATGGAGATCGAGATCGCGCAGGAGCCTCTCATCCAGTTTGCGCTCGTCGAGGGCGGGTTTCAGATCGATAGAGATGTTCACCCTGCCGCCCGCATCCAAGGCATCCGTCACATCGCCGCTCAAGGAGAGGATGACCGGTCCGGAAAGGCCGAAATGCGTAAAAATCATCTCTCCGAAGGCCTCACCGCGAATCGCGCCGTCGACCAGGACGACAACGCTCACATTGCGCAGGCTGAGACCCTGCAGACGCCGTGCCGTATCCCCCTTTGTCTCCAGGGGAACCAGCGCGGGGCGAACCGGCACGATGGAGTGCCCCGCGGATTGCGCCAGACGGTACCCGTCGCCGGTCGAACCCGTCGCGGGGTACGACGCGCCCCCCGTTGCGACAATGACAGCGTCGGCAGGATGGTCTCTCCCCCCGGAGTCACGGACGCCGCACACCCTCCCCCCTTCGAGGAGAAGATCATCCACAACCGCCCCACTCTTCACAACCGCGCCCTGCGTACGTACCCACCTTGTCAGTGCGTCGACCACATCGCGCGCCCGGCCGCTCGCCGGGAATACCCGTCCCCCCCGCTCGACGACGGTGGGAACATCCAATCCCTCAAAAAATGTCACCAGTTCATCGTTCGAAAAGCGGTGGAAGGCCTGCCTCAGAAAGGTCCCGGTGGTCCCGAAATGCGAGATAAATTCCGAGGACGAGGCCACGTTGGTGAGGTTGCACCGCCCCTTCCCCGTGATCGCGAGCTTGCGCCCGGGACGGGACATCTTTTCCAGGAGGAGTACCTGTGCACCCGCGGAGGCGGCCTGACCGGCGGCCATCATCCCGGACGCGCCCCCCCCGACGACGATGACGGTCCTCATTCCCATTGGACGGGGTTCTCTATAAAAACCGGATCTTCCTTTTCCATGATCTCGATGATATGTTTGTGCAGCCTCTTCTTGTTTTCGCCGAATATCCACCGCCCCTTTGTAAAGGTGCGCGCGAACGCAATTGCCTCTTCGAGGAGGAGGTCAGCATTTTCACAGGCCTTGACAATCACGTGGCTCTCCTCCAGTTCTTTCGCGCCCGCCTTCTTTCCGGTGTAGACCATCTCCTCCAGTTTGTAGTGGGGGATCGCCTTCTTGATCATGGCGAGCATCGAGGGGAAGAAGGGGATGTTGATATCCACCTCAGGGAAGCAGAAATACCCCCGGTCCGCCTTCATGAACCTGAAATCACAGGCGCAGGCCATGACGGTCCCGTTCCCGAAGGTATGACCATTGATCGACGCGATCACGGGCATCGGGAATTGCAGGATCCGGGCGAATATCTTCCCCAGACCATAGGTGAAATCCTTCACGGTTTGGGCCTCGTTATTCTCAATAGCGCCGGAGATCCACACAACATCGATTCCTAGTGACCAGTTCTTCGCGTCGCTCGAGGTGATAACCACGGACGAGATTTCCTCGTCCCCCTCGATCTCATCAAAAGCGTCCAGGATAGCCCGGGTGAAATCGGGATTATGCCTGTTCTCGTCGGTATTCATCGTCATGACCGCAACCGTTCCATCTTTTTTCCACTCTATAATCGCCATACGCTTGACCTTCCTCCTCGGATCGTTATAGATTTGACTCCCCCCACGGGGCGCCGTTTTTATACAGTAAATAGAGGGGTGCTTAATGCGCCTCATCCCAGTTCTTTCCGGAGGCTATCTCGACCTTCAGAGGAACCTTCAGGTCTATGACTCCCTCCATTTCCCCCCTGACGAGGGTGATGACCTCCTCCACCTCCGACGCGGGCACCTCGAAGATGAGTTCGTCGTGCACCTGCATGGTCATCCGGGCGGAAAGCTTTCTCTCTTCAATCCCCCTCGCGATCCTCAGCATCGCCACCTTGATCAAATCCGCCGCCGTCCCCTGTATGGGGGTGTTGACCGCCGTCCGCTCCGCAAACTGGCGGACCTGTGCGTTTGTGCCGTTGATCTCCGGGAGGTACCGGCGGCGGTTCAGGAGCGTCGTGACGAACCCCCTTTTGCGCGCCCCCTCGAGCGTCTCCTCTATGAATGCGCTGACGCCGGAGAAGCGGGAGAAGTAGTTATCGATATAATCCTGCGCGCGCTTCTGGCCGATGTTCAGCTCCCGGGCGAGGCCGAAGGCGCTCATCCCGTAGATGACGCCGAAGTTGATCACCTTCGCCTGCCGGCGCATCTCCTCGCTGACCATCCCCGGGAAGACACCAAATATGTCGGAGGCCGTCTTCGTGTGGACATCCTCCTCCGACCGGAACGCCTCTATCAGAAGGGCGTCACCGGAGAGATGCGCCAGGATGCGCAGCTCTATCTGAGAGTAGTCGGCCGAAACGAGCTCGCACCCCTCGGGCGCGATGAAGGCCTGTCGTATTCTCTTCCCCTCGGCCGTCCTGATCGGGATGTTCTGGAGGTTGGGGTTACTGCTCGAGAGCCGCCCCGTCGCCGTCACCGTCTGGTTGTAGGACGTGTGCACCCGTCCCGTCTCCGGATTGACAAGAAGGGGGAGGGCGTCGATATAGGTCGATTTGAGTTTCGCCAGGCTCCGGTAGCCCAGGATCTCCGCCGGGAGTTCATACGATCGCGCCAGGTTCGTCAGGACATCCACGTCCGTCGAGTACCCCGCCTTCGTCTTCCTCCCCCGGGGGAGCCCGAGCTTATCGAAAAGGACCACCTGGAGCTGTTTCGGTGAATTGATGTTGAACCGCTCCCCCGCCAAGCCATATATCTTCTCCTCAGAGATATCCAGGAGCTGACCCAGCTGGGCAGACATCTCCCCCAGGAGATCACAGTCGAGGAGAACTCCCGCTGCCTCCATCGAGGCGAGTACCCCGACGAGGGGCATCTCCACGTCATCAAAGAGTTCTGTCAGCCCCGCCTCCTCCATCCGTTCGGCAAGGAAGGGGGCAAGCCGGAAGATGAAATCCGCCCGCCGGCACGCATACGGGGCGGCATCTTTGAGAGAAACGGCATCGAAGGGAATCGCCTTCGCACCGCTTCCGGTCAGGTCCTTGAGGGAGGGGATGGTCCGGCCGTACTGTTCCTGGACCAGGTCGGGCAGGTCGTGCCCACGGCGGGAGGGATCGAGGATATACGCGGCCAGCATGATATCCGACACATCCCCCTTGAGCGTGTTTCCCCTGCGCGCGAGGGCGAGGGCCGCCGCCTTCATATCATGTCCGTATTTCTTCAGCGTA
>JAFCZZ010000622.1 GCA_019314085.1 Deltaproteobacteria bacterium
TCCCGCCGGGGTATGCAAGCGGCCCGGCCTGTGAGGAGAAGAAGATTGTTTCATATAGGCGGTCAAAGGAAAAACAATGGGGAGTCAACCGATAAGAGGGGGCGGGTTCGCCCCCCCTATTTCGGGATCTTCTGCCTAGCCCTCTTTTTCTTCGTCGTTATTTTTGCCGATCTCATAGCACCCTTCGACCCCTACGAAGGGAATCTGATGAATACGACACTCCCCCCCTGCTGGCAGGAGGAGGGCACAACCGAACATCTGCTCGGCACCGATATGCTGGGGCGTGATGTCCTGAGCAGGCTGATCCACGGTTCCCGTATTTCCTTTCTGATCAGCGTGGGCTGTATCGGCTTTTACGGAAGCATCGGCATCATCGTGGGCCTCTTCTCCGGGTTCCGCGGTGGCAGGACCGATATGTTCATTATGCGCCTTGCCGATTTCTGGTTGTCGCTCCCCGGTATCATCGTTCTGTTTATCCTGGCAAGTATTCACGGACCGAGCGCCCAGACAATCATCCTGACCTTCGGCATCATGGGGTGGCCGAACTGGGCGCGAATTGTGCGCGGAGAGACACTGAGTCTCAAAGAGCGGGATTTTGTCAGGCTGGCCAGGGTGGCCGGGTGTGGCAACCCGCGCATCATGTTTTCCCACATCTTACCGAATGTGATTAATACCGTCATCATTCTGGGGACCATCGAGATGGGCGGCATTATCGTCCTGACGGCAACGATGAGTTTCCTGGGACTCGGGACACAACCCCCATCCTGCGACTGGGGGCTCATGCTGGCCGAGGGACGCCAGTATATCACCTATGCCTGGTGGCTCGTGACCTTCCCCGGTATCGCCATCGTGATCGCGGTGCTCGGGTTTAACCTTACGGGAGACTGGATACGGGAATTGCTCGATCCGAAACAGAAACTGCGATGATGAACAATGATCTGACGAGCGAAGAGAGGGGCAAGGTTCTTGTTGTCAGGGACCTGAAGACCACATCGCTTTCGATCCTGCGTCTGGTACCTCAGCCTGCGGGTAGAATCGTGTCGGGAGAAATTTTCTTTGCGGGAGAGGATCTGTTAAAAAAGACCGATGAGGAGATGCGCCGGCTTCGAGGTGATCGATTGACCATGATTCCTCAGGATCCCATGGTTTCCATGAATCAGCTTCTGAGCGTCGGCTACCAGCTCGGCGAGGTCCTCAGATACCATAAAAAAACACACGAAGGATCCCTGCGAGAACGATGCATAAAGCTCCTTGAGAGGGTACAGGTTCCTTCCCCGGAGGGCAGGATTGATGACTACCCCTTTCAGTTCAGCGGCGGCATGTGCCAGCGTGTCCTGATCAGCATGGCAATTGCCAACAACCCGGACCTTCTGATCGCCGATGAGCCGACAACGGCACTGGATGTGACCATTCAGGCCCAGATCCTCAATCTGATGCGCCAGATCCAGCGGGAATCGAATACCGCGGTAATTCTGATTACCCACGATCTGGCTGCGGTGGCACAGATCTGCACGCGTATCCTCGTCATGTATGCGGGAAGAATTGTGGAACAGGCGCCGGTATTGACCTTTTATAGAAATCCTTCCCATCCCTATGCGGTAAGTCTCATCAAATCGGTGCCGGTCCTGGGCCATCGCTCCGACCGGCTCTTTTCCATCGGTGGCCAACCGCCTGATCAGTTAAATCCTCCCCCGGGGTGCCGTTTCGCACCCCGCTGTGACAAGGCGATGCCCATATGCAGTGAAAAATATCCCCCTGAGACCACAATAGAGGAAAACCACCAGGTCTCATGCTGGCTCTACGCACAGGATTAGTGATGGAAAATTCTGTTGTCATATCGGTTAAGAATATCAAGAAATATTTTCCTGTCACCAGGGGAACTGTTTTCTCCAAAGTCGTGGGCTATGTCAAAGCCGTCGACGATATCAGTTTTGTCATGAGAAAGGGTGAGACCCTCGGTCTGGTCGGCGAATCGGGCTGCGGCAAGTCGACCATGGCCAATATGCTGCTGGGGCTCGATCTTCCCACTTCGGGGCAGATACTTTCTGAAGAAAAGGATATTACAAAGTTGCAAGGGCGGGATCTCTTCGCCTTTCGAAGAAACATCCAGGCCGTATTTCAGGATCCCTTCCGTTCCCTCAACCCGAGAAAAAAGATTCGACCGATCATATCCGAACCTCTGTCAGTACATCGTGTGGGAACGCGAGCAACGCGAATGGCCAGGGTCGAAGAATTGATGGAGCTGGTGGGACTTGAACCGCATCAGGCGGGGCTTTATCCTCATGAGTTCCGCGGTGGCCAGCGGCAGCGCATCGCCGTGGCACGTGCCCTGTCCCTCAATCCCGAGGTCATCATCCTCTCATCGATCTCCAGCAGCGGTTTAATCTGACCTATCTGATTATTTCCCACGATCTCGCGGTGGTCGAGCACGCGAGCACCCACATCGGTGTCATGTATCTCGGCCACATGGTGGAGCTGGCACCCTGCGATGAACTCTACAGAAATCCCCTGCACCCCTATACGAGAGGATTGCTCGATTCCGTTCCCGTTGCGGATCCTGAAAACATCAAGGCCGTAGCGCTGGAGGGGGAGGTGCCCAGCCCCCTGACCCCCCCTTCGGGATGCGCCTTTCACCCCCGCTGTCCCGCGTGCAAACCGGAATGTCGGAGTCGTGTGCCGGGAATGCGGGAAGTCGCACCGGGGCACTTCGTGAATTGTCACCTGTAGGGGGGTGAGGGGAGATACCCGATGGAGAAAGCATTGCAATGAAAGACCTCCGACACAGCGTTGCAGCGGTTACGGGGGCTGCTTCGGGAATTGGGCGCAGTCTGGCGATTCACCTGGCGAAAGAAGGCTGTGGGCTTGCCCTGGCGGATATCGATCCGGACGGTCTGAATCAGACGACTGAAATGATCAAGGATACTGATGTAAAAATTACCACCCATGTTCTCGATGTCGCTGATCGTGAACAGGTCTATCGATTCGCCGATGATGCGGTCGCTGAACATGGAAAAGTAAACATCATTATTAACAATGCGGGCGTGAGCATAACCGAGACCCTGGAAGATGTCACCTACGAGGATTTCAATTGGCTCTTGGGTATTAATTTGTGGGGGGTGGTTTACGGTTCAAAGGCCTTTTTGCCGTATCTGAAACAGCAACCGGAAGGTCACATCGTCAATATATCGAGTGTTCACGGCCTTTTTACGAACCGCAACGTCGGTCCTTATTGCACCAGCAAATTTGCCATAAGGGGGTTTACGCAGGTGTTGTGCCAGGAATTAAAGGACACGACGGTTCGCGTTTCCTGCGTGCACCCCGGTGGAATTAAAACAAACATTGCACGGAATGCCCGCTTTATGAAGGCATCCGACCCCGAAATCAGC
>JAFCZZ010000623.1 GCA_019314085.1 Deltaproteobacteria bacterium
TTTGATCTGGAAGAGATCTCCCGTATTGAAATACCCGTCACTATCAAACACTTTTTCCGTAATATCGGGATCCCTCAAATATCCAGCCATCACATTGGGTCCCTTGTAATGGAGCTCACCGACCTGTCCGATCTCTGTCATCTCCTGGCCGGTTGCCGGATCGACGACTTTCGCGTGAAAGTTTCCAGCCATGGCAGAATGCCACTTCACCCCCGGTTTCCCCCACTGGGGAAAATGATCGACCCGCATTTCCACATCGGGAATATCAAAGTACGCCGCTATGTCGGCAGGCCCCTCGTTCATCCCCCATATGTTGGCAAACCCGATCCCCCAGCGCCGCTGTAATTCCTGCACGGACCATAATGAGGGAGGTGCCGCACCGATCGTTATCGCCCGTATGGCGCTCAGGTCGAAGTGATCAACCTGGGGATGTTTCAGCAGTGCGTTAACAACAGCGGGAACGAGCAGGGTGTAATGAATTTTTTCCTTTATCAGCTGCTTGATGAACGTAGGACCGTCAAAGGGATGGTGCAAGACGAGTTTGCCGCCGCCGAGAAGCCATTCTGTATAGACCGTCCCGACCGAAGCCATGTTGACGAGCGGACCGGCAGTGATAAGATTGTCACCCGGTTCGATCGGCGCAGCCTCAAAACAGAATGTCGCCTGACAGATCCAGTTATTGTGACTTAACGGGCATCCCTTGGGTTGGGCCTCCGTCCCCGATGACCAGCACAAGGTGAAAATATCATTGGCATCAACATGGATGTTTTCCAGTTTGCCGGTAATATCCCCCCGGGACATTTCCCTGATTTCGTCCAGGGTTATTATGAACTTAAGAAAAGAATGCATCGACATGAGGTCAATTCCCATCGCTTCATGTCCGAATCCTCCGAATTCTTTAACCGTTATGAACGCCCTCGCGTCCGTCTTGTCCAGTATATGTTTCAGTTCGGATGCCCGCCACTGCATCGGCACCGGTGATATCAAACCGCCCGCCCTGGTGATCGCCAGGTAGAGCATTGCCAGTTCCCAGCAATTGGGTAGCTGGACGATGACGATATCATCTTTCTGGATGCCCTTTAATATTAGACCCTCCGCAGCGGCATCAACAGCTCGATCCAGTTCCCGGTAAGTCAATCGCTCCGGTTCCAGACCGACCAACGCCTCCTTGTTCAGCGGATCGGCCAGGCACACCTTTTCGGGATTCGCACGAACATGTTCTTTAAAAAAATCGATTAATGTCTTCTGACCCCAGACTCCCTTATCCGTCCACTCTTTAATTGCTTTCTCAGACGCCAAAATCATAGCTTTTCCTCCTTTTTTATACAGCATGACCCCTCTGGCGAGGGGAAAACCGGGATTGTGAAAGGGGTCGAACAGTGTACTGTGCGCTTGATTTAGAGTGTTTAGTTGAGTGAGAGATGTACTTTATTTGTTACAAAAAACTCGTCCCGGTTTTCCTCATTACAGGCTCCCTCCTTTATGATTGCTGTCGCTCATACCGATCAGGTCCGACCATTTCAGCGGGCCGCCCTTGTCAGGCGGAAAGCCGGTCCCCCATATGAGGCCGACATCTATCATTCGCGGGTCACTGACAATTCCACGAACCAAGAGATCGTTTCCTACCCGGACCATGCCCTCCAGGATTCCCGCCTGGATCTCTTCCTCCGTCATTTCGTTCTTGTCCCTCTTGGCAATGAGCGGCAGGATATCGGGGTCGACCGTACCGTCTTGCATGAAAAAGCCCTTCCCCGATTTTTTCAGACCGAGACGTCCTTCTTCAACTACATTCTTCAGCGTCTGCTGCTCTTCTCCCAATCCGACAAATACTTTATAGGGCACGTCGATGCCGACTTCGTCGGTCAGCCGGATCGGTCCCACAGGCATCCCGAATTTCATCATGGCACCGTCGATCTTCTTGATGGTATTTCCTTCTTCCAGGTACCTGAAGGTCTGACGAAAATACGGGAAGAGGAGCGCATTGACGACAAAGCCCGGATTATCCCAGCAGACAATGGGGCGTTTTCTGATCGAGGCGGCAAAGTTCAGGAGGTTGTCCACGGTGTCCTGGCTCGTCTTGGCCCCACGGACCACTTCTACCAGTTGCATAATCCAGACCGGTGAGAAGAAATGGATGCCGCCAAAGCGTTCGGGATGGTCTACATACTCGGCCATGACGTCCACTGACAGGGACGACGTGTTGCTGGCAATGAGGCAGTCATTCCGAATGGCGTCACAAAGTTCCCGGTAGACCTGTTTCTTTACATTGAGGTCCTCGAAAACCGCTTCAACGACGAGATCCGCCGTTTTGAATGCATCGGTATACTCGGAGGTAACGGCAAGGCGACTCATGATATCGTCGACGGAACTCTTAAGCCGTTTTTTTTCCGCCATACCGTCCAATATTTTCCTGACAAAGGCCTTCCCCGGTTCGAGGGCTTCCGGGATGTCCTTTACCAAAACGGGAATTCGCATGTTACGAAGGATATCGATGACGATCCCCCGTCCCATGGTGCCGAAGCCGAGGACGGCGATCTTTTTCAGCGCTTTGGGCT
>JAFCZZ010000142.1 GCA_019314085.1 Deltaproteobacteria bacterium
TAAATTGACAAAAATGGACTTTTTCAGGAGACCCTACTTATGGTTACCGCACAAAAGATGATAAACAAGACACTTAAGCAAAATGTGATTTTTCTAATAACCTTCCCCCCTTCTTTGAACATGTATGGTGAACTGTTATGGCTTGGACTCTCCCCCTCCACGAAAAGGTCGACACACCGTTAAGCCGCTATGGTAAACCCTCTACAATCAACAAGGAAAGCATCTCACCAGGCACAAAGCCGCCTGGCCCGTTTGTCGTACCACTGTTCTTTAACGCTCATGCTCTGCTTCACATAAAACAGGGGTCTTCGGGAGGGATAATCGGAGAAGGTAAAAGAGGATCGGCTTGAAGCCCTGGGAAAAGAATTGGGGTCGCTTTTCAAGATTCGCATGCGATAATCAGCCCTCGTGTGGGTGAATCGATGGGAATGGGAAAATACTATCGGCCTATTCTTCCACTACAAAAATCTGGGCACTTTCTAAAAAGCGCCTAATCACCGATGCTACTTTATTTCGGATTGCTAGTAAAATGTCAAGAAAAAAATTCCATTTTTTAATCTAGGACGGGTTATATTCCCCGCCCCTCGGGGCGTTCATTGCTTTTGAAGATACCCCGCTGCTTGCGGCGGGGTAGTTCATTAGAGGCTTTAAATCTTTGAAATTCTTTTGGGGGTTCGGATCAAAAATGGCAAAAAGGTTCTCCAGATTTTCGGGGAATTACTGCCCAACCCGAGGGGCATAGGGCCTGATTTTCAGTACCAACACAATGGCCAAGAAGAGAAGAAAGGAGAAGACGGACCACACAAACTGGTAATTTCCAAACGTGTCGAAGGCCCAACCGGTCAACGTGGGGCCTATGATACCCCCTACTGCGGCAAAGCCCATCATGACCCCCATCATCGTTCCGAAGGTGCTGGCGTCGTAGTATTCCCGAAGGATCGTTCCGCGCAGGACTGAAATACCACCGAAACCCGCTGGGAAGGTAAGGAGAAATATGGCGAGTCCCGGTTTCAAATGGACGAAGATCAGGGCAACCATCCCTATGGCCATGAGGCAAAAGGCCAGCGATGTGATATATCGCTTGTCAAATACATCGCCCAGCCATCCGAAGGCAAACCTCCCGATAATACTCACCAACGGTACTGCCGCAACTATGACACCGGCGGTCGAACGGGGTATTCCTGCGTTGCTCAGGCAGGGCATAATGTGAATCACCACCGAGGCAAGAACCATAAAGCGTAAGGTCTCTGAAAGATTGAGACAGAGGAGGGTTCGATCTTTTAGTATATCCCAGATCGTCATTGACGGACCTATGACCGGAGCATCATCCCGGATGGTTGGCTCATCAGTCGATGCGCCGTCCGGAAGATAGCCATATTGCTCAGGACAAGCCAGACGATCAGAGGAACCATCAATCCGCTGGCACCGAACCCGGCAGACATGATACCCAAGGCCTTGCCGATATTTTTTCGAAACCAGCGAGCGACCGCGGTCATGGTAACCACACTGGTGCATCCGCCACCTCCGAAAGCGACAAAAACCATGGCGCCGTAAAACATAAAGAGTGATTGTGTAAAGCCCATAAGGATAAGACCGAGGCCCACCGTGATAACCCCGATGAGTATCAGTTTTCGTGAACCAAAGCGATCAACAAGAAAACCGATCAGCGGAGATATGATCCCCATCTCCATACCCCGCAGACTCGACGCGAATGAAACCTGGGTGTAACTCCAACCGAACTCTTTGACCAGTGGTTCAAAAAAGATAGTGAATCCATAAAAAAGCACGCCGGCCACATAGAATGCTATAAAAAAACAGGCGCCAACAATCCACCATCCGTAAAAGATTCTTACCCGCATAGGTCTCCTGTAAAAACATTCCCTTATATCCGGCGACTCCGTTCATGTCTGTTTGGATTATATCCGAAATGGCTGAACAGAATAAGGCGTTATCAATTGTTTCTTGAAAATCCGCAGGAGCCCCGGCTCTGAGATCATACTGCCGGCACCACGAAATGTCATCCATTATCTTGCGTCACTGTTTGTGACCACCTACAATGATGGTAGCGTCAACGGCTGTGGGTACTCCCCCAGAGATTGCGAGGGGATTGATATCGATCTGCTCGATCTGCTCGCAGGATGTTCCGAGACTCCCAAGACTGACAAGGATATCGGCCATGACCTCCTCATTCAGGGGTGCCATTCCCCGAAAGCCCTCGAGGAGTTTTCTGCCCCTGATACTCCGGATAAGGGCTATTGCATCGGCCCTGTCGAGAGGTGCGAGGGCAAAGGCAACATCCTTCTCAAGTTCCGAGAGGATACCGCCCAGGCCGAACATGACGCAGGGGCCAAATTGGTCATCACGGAGAAAGCCAGCAATCAGTTCATAGTCGCCCAACACCTGCCGCTGAATTACAATGCGACCGGGGCCCTCCATGCGGGTGTTCATTTCCTCAAAGGCGTTTCTGAGATCGACCGGTGTGGCAATCCCCAGGTGAACGAGGCCCGATTCGGTCTTGTGCACCTGCCCGGGGAGCAGGCCCTTCATAACAACCGGGAACCCCATAGCGACCGCGGCATCCTCGGCCTCTGCGGCCGAAGAAACAACCATCTCTTCAACCACGGGGATATCGCACCGTTTTAGAAGTTGCTTGCTCGCGTATTCATCCCAGACCCGTTCACCAGTACCCCTTGACAGGAGATCGGAGATATCGCAGGAAAAGGGTTTTGTATTGACCATCTTCCCCCTGTCTTCATTCGTCCGCCTCCGGTATCGCGATGCGGCGGCAAGACATTCGACGGCCCGTGACAGCTCCCCATGAACGGGGATACCGCATTTCTGTGCGTCCTGCCGAAATGTCCTGGCCCCTTCGCGACGACCGATAACCCACATGATTACAACCTTTCCCTCTTTGTCGGCGGCCTCCTTCATCTCCCGCATCCCCTCAAAGTTCCGGTACAGCCCGGCAAAGTAGTGCATGAAGATCACATCCACCTGGGGATCTTTGACGACCGCCGCAAAGGCGCCAGCAAAGGCGGGAAGCGGCCCCTTCAGGCCGAAGGCCGGGAAGAGATCGACTGGATTTGCAGCCGGGAGCCAATCGGGAAAGATCTTACCGAGTTCTTTCTTTGTCTCAGGTGAAAACCGGGCGATCGACAAACCCTGCTCTTCCAGCAGGTCACAGGAGAGGATACCGGAACCACCACTGAAGGTCAGGATTGCAGTACGGCAGCAAGGGGGCGTATCGGGAATCATGGCCAGGGCACGGGCCAGTTCCATCATCTGCTGAAAATCGTGGGCAATCGTCACACCAGCCAGGCTGAGAAGACTGTTCTGAAGCCGGGCATTACCAGCCAGGCTTGACGTATGACTGAGTGCCGCCTGAGCCCCGGCAGAGCTTTTTCCGCCTTTCAGGACAACGATCGGTTTGGGTGCACGGGAGGCAATCTCCACAAACCGCCGTCCCCGGGGAATAGATTCCAGATAGAGGGCAATCGCATCGGTCTCGTCATCATCGAGGAGGTACTCCAGGATATCGCACTCATCCACATCCGATTTATTACCGATGGAACAGGCCTTCCCCACGCCGATAGAGCGCTCACTCATCAGATCGGCCAGGAATCCGGCCGAGAGCATACCGCTCTGGACGATGAGTGAAATCCTCCCCGGGATGAGACCGTCCTCATAGACCTTGGGGTGCATAAAGGAGAAGAAATGCCTTCGAGGAATATCGACCAGCCCCATACAGTTGGGGCCCCAGAGCCGGATACCGGCCCTTTTTGCAATTGCCGTACATCGATCCTGGAGCGCCCTCCCCTCGGCCCCAACCTCGGAGAAACCTGCGCTCTGAATCATGACCCTGTAGATCCCTTTTCGCCCGCAGGCCTCCAACGCCTCGGGTACGGCAGGGGCGGGAACAATGACAATCGCCAGATCCACGGGTCCGGGAATTTTCTCTACCGAGGGGAAACAGGGAATCCCTTCAATGTCTACATAGTTCGCGTTGACAGGGTAGACAGCTCCTTCATACCCGTAGAGAAGATTTGTTATTGTCTGGCGGCCCAGGCTGCCCTTGCGATCACTGGCGCCGATAACGGCAATTGAATCGGGGTGGAAAAAGGTCTTCATTTCTGTCCTCGCACATCCGCATTACTGCAGATTTATCAGTTATTGTTGATTTGAAACCGGCTTGTTTTTGTGGTGTCCTCTCCGTCAGGAAGGAAGCCCCCCCCAATACTACGGACGAAACCATATTATTATCACTCGGTGCTGTCAACCCTTTTATCCCCGTTTCTGACTATGGGTATTTACGTCCATGGCAGGAAACACGTGCACCATAGGCTTCAAATGAAATATTGTTATTTTTATGAAGATCTGCTATTTTTGTTTGGTAGATGCATGTTCAACAACGATGGCCGAGGCATCGGGCCTTCGCACCTCAAATTAACACTGCCGCCCGGAAGGAGCTTAATTTACTACGCATTGTTTATCTCATGGCAGACTCTGGCTGGTAGACTCTGGCTTTAGGAGGGGAAGACATGATGAACTTTTCGCAGAAATGTAGAAATATCACCACGCTGTATCTTGTCGACAAAGACCGGCAGAAGCTTGGCCCCAGACTGAGATCGGCCGTGCGGGGCAAAAAGGCGATCCTGGTCATCCCGACACTGGCGACGGAGTTTACGACAGAGGAAAACAGGCCCGTCTTTACCAATATACTCAAACAACTCGGCAAGGTCTCGTACCTGAGAAAGACCATCTTCGGACTCGATGCGGCTACCGACACGGAGGCACTCGAGCTCGCAATCCTTCTCAAGGGATACGGAATACGTAATTATATCATACAGCATAACGAAGGTGAACGTTTCAAGGAACTGTACAAAAGAATTGACAGTCTCAGCGTTGGGTTCAGGCAACCCGGAAAAGGCAGGAACATGTTCATGTCCTTCGGGATAGCCCAGGCTATCGGAGCCAATTATATCGGTGTTATCGATGCCGATATACGGACCTTCCACCACAGACAACTTGACCGGCTCTTTTATCCCATCATCATTTTAAATTACCAGTTTTCCAAGGCATCCTACCTGAGAATCGGAAACAACCGCATGTACGGGAGGATAAAACGTCTCCTCCTTGATCCGTTTCTTCTGGCCCTCAAACGAAAATTCCGGGAATCGGAGGACGAAAAATTCATCAGCCTCATCGACTATTTGCTGGCATTTAACTATCAACTGTCGGGTGAGGTGGCATTTGAGATAAATCTCCTCAAACGCATGCACTTTGCCACCAACTGGGGAGTAGAACTCTTTACCCTTATAGAGGCCTACCGAAAGGCAAATAACATAGCACAGGTTCAGTTCTCTCCAGGACCGTTCGAGCACAAGCACCAGCCGATCTCGGCCGATGATCCGGAAGGGGGTCTCTATAAGATGGCTACGGATATTGTGACCACGCTGCTTTCCACACTTGTTATTGAAGAGGGGTTTGAGATATCCGATTATTTTGTTCGGGATATTACCGCCACCTATCTGAACATAGCCAGCGAGCTTATCACGAAGTACGCCGAAAATGCGTCATTCTCAGATCTTGAGTACGATCGGGATGCCGAAGAGGCCATGGTAAAGGGGGTATTCCGGGATTCCATTCTGGTCGCCGGAGAATCTCTCACCTCACCACCCCATCTCATCAGTGATAACCTGCTGCACCTTCTCGTCAGTGATAAGAGGTTCGAAACATATAGGGATGCCGGATTGGTTGATGACCTGATCGCCTATGAGGAGGAGAGCAAGAATCGGATATTCGAGATTCCGCAGACCGTTTCGTGGGAACGGATCATCATGAAACAACCGGGCATCCTTGACGATATACGGGATGCCGTGGAAAAAGAAACGGCCTTCTTTGCAAAGGCCCGATAATACATTTTTTAAGGGAAAAATATGAGCGATACATGTGATGTAGTGGTCGGCATCCCCTCGTATAACGAGGCACCAACCATAGGGTACGTTACCAAGATGGCGGGAGAGGGGCTTGCCAAATATTTCCCTGATGCGAAGAGCATCATTGTTAACTGTGACAACAACAGCATGGACGGCACAAAGGATGCCTTTCTCTCCGCTTCCGTCCCCGACACGATCGGGAAACGGTATATATCCACACCGGAAGGGATAAAGGGGAAGGGAAATAATTTTTACAACCTCTTCCGGTTCTGCCAAGATGCGGAGGCAAAGGTTATAATTGTTGTCGATGCGGACCTCCGATCAATTACTCCCAAATGGATAAAATATCTCGGCTATCCCATAAAAGAGGGGGGTGATTATGTCACCCCCCTCTATTCAAGGCACCAGTTTGACGGCACCATCACAAATCATCTGTGCTATCCCCTCATATTCTCCCTGGCAAGATTTGACGTCCAGCAGCCGATAGGAGGAGATTTTGCCTTCTCGCAAAGGCTCTGCAGATACTGGCTCGAACAGGAATGGACC
>JAFCZZ010000624.1 GCA_019314085.1 Deltaproteobacteria bacterium
CCCTCACTCCCTCACCATGTCAACGTACATACGCAACACTGCTGGGGAGAACGTCGTCGCTGACATCGATCTCGAGTGGGTGCGGCCACCAACGCCGGTCGAGGATGCTGTGATATTCGATGATTCTGGTACTACCGGGGTGTGGGACGGGGTCAGGTCTACTAGTCCAGCACACGATGCCAGCGGTCAGGCCAGGCTCGAGGCGTCGACCACGATATCCGCTCTTGGAGACGGGATCCAGTGGGTCAAGTTCACCGTAGACAGTCTAGTCATCTACAACAGTGGTTTCACTGCGCCCGGCGGTCAGGAAGCGGACGATCCTTTCTATGCGGAGTTCTTCCCAGAGGAAGATCCATCACACTGGGATGGGTATTTCGATCTGGATTCGCTTGGAACCATGGAGTTGACGCCCACGCTGCTTTTCCCAGACGGACCTCGTGAGCTCGAGGTGACGGTCATGAGTCTGTCTGGTGATACAGAGCGTAGTCTGCTGAACATCATCGTCGACAACGGCGCGCCGTTCTTCGGTTCAGAAGCCAGCCCTAGTACCGATGAGACCCCATCGCTCGGGGAGCCCGATACGAACTCGGCGCGCTATGACGCTGAGGTAAGGCTCGAATACCCCGTTGCATCGGATGGGTGGCTCGATTACAACCAAACGGTCCCATATCCAGTCACGCGCTGGGACGTTGGTGTACAGACCGGATACAACGGTGGGGTCCACCTGTTCAATCAAGTCTCGGCGACGGACGCCGAACTCTCTTCGAGTGGTGCGTGGCAGGGCAACTCCTTACCCGCTTTCTCGACATCGCCGTTCACGGCGTATCGGATGCGTTTGTGGCCCAGGAGCGTCACGGGTCGTATGTACGACCCAGGTGATGACTTCCATACGGACTGGTACATCACGAACTCACGACTTGATCCCGACCAGACCATTCGGACTGGTTCGAACAAGAACCCGACTGTGCGCTTACATCTCGTGGCCGATGATCTAGCCCGGTATAGCAGTGACTATCCGACAGGTACCATCACGTACGACGTGCTCAGCGGTTCTTCAGCACCCAGCGGTATAGGCAATCTTCCTACTACTGTCTCGTCAGGCCTGACATATGATGAACTGCGCCTAGAGGAGATCCCGGTCACCTATAACGGGACCATCTATCTCCAGGTGAAGGCGATCCTTCCTCAGATGCTACAAGATAGCGATCAGGCGGTAGTCTGGAGCAATGTGATCAAGGTCCAGACGACTAATCACAACTCCGGTTCGATCACGGTGCCGTGAGGCGGACGATATGTGGATGCTGAGGGACATAGAGCGTGACGACGGGTTCTCTCTATCAGAGCTCATGGTTGCGCTCTCGCTCGGTCTCCTAGTGCTTGAGACCGGGCTCAGCAACTACAACCGTATCGAGGTCCATAACCAGGCGAGCCGTGATGGAGGTCGTGCGACCGAGATAACCATGCGCTACGTCCGCGAAGTGCAGAGTATCGTGTATGCGGGCGACTCCCGCTTGGATATACAAGCCGACTGGGACGACGACGGATTCAGCGAGGCGATCCGCTTCATCTATACCCCCGCTGCTGCTGGTGGGACCTACTCGATCGTTAGGGCCAGTAACAGCGATGTCCTTGACGCTGAAGAGGCGGTACAGATAGCCGGATATGTGCGTAATACGAGTGGTGAGCCTGTCTTCAGTTACTACGAGTATGACAGTGGTGGGGCCCTCAACGAGCTGACTAGTCCATTGGGTGATCGATTGGCGTCGGACGTGATCCGATTGCAGCTTCTTCTGGATGTCGATCCTAGCGACGATGTTGGAGTACACAGTGTGGATGTCGATATCTACTTGAGGAACGACCCATCGTGATGGGACGGTGTGTACTATGGAAAGTCGCATGAGGATATTCCGATCAGACGATGGTTTCACGATCTTGGCGGCTATCGGTGCAACACCGGACTCAAGCTCTGGCAGTGGCAGAGGCGGGGCTGGACTCTGCCGTGTGGCGCCTCAAAGAGGATGCGACTTTCGCACCAAGTGTGGGGGAGACCGTCACTGTGGCTGTGGCGGTCGACTCGGGCGAAGCGCTCGTGACTCTACACGCACTCGATTCCTATCGTCTCGGGATCACCTCTGCAGGTCATACGACTGCCAAGCCCGATGTGGTTCGCTTCATCACGACTGAGATCTTCAACATGTCGTTGTGGAACTTCATTCTCGGTGCGGATACCTATTCCGTCCAGTCAGGTGGCGGTGGCGCTACTCACGGCCACACGAGCGTGTGGGGGCCCTTTTACGTCAAAGGGGACTTGGACATGACGGGCAGTTCGTCCATGCAGATCGGTCCCTTGTTCGTGCGTGACGGCGACATCACCTTGGACGGGAGTACGGATGTCGGTACGGTTGCCGACCCGGTGATGTGTTATGTGAGCGGTGTCGTCCAAGGCCATACCAGTAACTTTCACGGCACTATCAATTCGAATGTACCTGAGCTTACATTGCCTACGTTCGGTGCCGCGGAACTCACACAGGCTTACAACCTAGCGTTGGTGGAGAGCGGCGACGACAAGATCGGCACGACAGACGTCGCGAACAACGAGACACGTCTGGGCTATGACTACAAGGTATTCGATGCCGACACTGCCGTCGGCGGCGCGACGACCACCGTAGTGATCGACGACGATACGGCGTCCTTCCCAGATGGATCCGTCTGGGATGACGACTTTGCGTACGACGCAGTCACTGGGATCCTATACGTGCAGGGGACGGTCTTCATCGACGGCGACTTGCGATTCGAGCGGGATCTAATCTATGAGGGCCGCGGGACCATTATCTGTACGGGAGACATTTACTTTGGTGGCACGTTCAATCCTGCCGATGAGGATAGCTATCCGGTGGATAACGTTATCGGTTTTGCCACTCCAAACAATATCGATATGGCGGACGGCGGCGATGCGACGTCGAGTTTTGACATGACCGGTGCCTGGTACGCGGGCGGACGGATCGATATCGTACAGAATGCCACGATACGTGGAAGCATACTTGCCAACCTGATGTACTTCGGTGGTGCGAACATCAACCTGCTCACTGATCCTGATCTGCCGGCGAATCTGCCGCCATCCCTGCCAGGAGCAGATGACGGCTCGACAGTCTTCATGACCAGGTGGCATGACGCCGGCTCTTAAATCCTTGTTAGGCTTGCATGCCAGAGCTACCATATGTTGGTGAAGGAACCTTGA
>JAFCZZ010000009.1 GCA_019314085.1 Deltaproteobacteria bacterium
GAGGAAATAAAAGAGAAGAAACCTGAGGAAGAAGAGGAAGAGGAAGAACAGCAGGTTTCCGAGGAGACCGGCGGTCAGGGTGAACCGACCGATGGAGAAGCACAGCAGACGACCAACGCATCTCCGCAGACATTTGAAGAGTGGCTTGAGACCATTCCCGATCCGATTCTGCGTGATGAGATGCGTGCGAACCGGCAGCAGATTATTGAGCGCCGGGAGCGGCTTATCACCAGTCTGGTTCAGAACGAGCGTTGTGCATTCACCAAAGATGAACTATCTGAGATGACGACCAGCGCGCTTGAGAAGCTGAACCGTTCTCTTTCACCTGAGAACTATGCAGGCGTTGGTGGACCGAGACGGAACGCTTCTGAGAATGACAGCCGTATCCCAGCACCACCGCCGGTTATACTGGCAAAGAATGAGTGAATAAGGAGGTAAAACATGTCAACTATCATACTGAAGGGCAACCCGATTCGCAAGGAAGGGGTTGCGGCAGCGGAAATTACTCCGGGAATGCTGCTCACCTACGATGAATCCGGGAATCTGATTCCCCACGATGTGGCAGGTGGGACAGCAGCACCAATGTTCGCGGTAGAACAGGACTATATCGGTGGTAGTATCACCGACACGTATGCGGTTGGGGACCAGGTCGCATACGTTATCCCCCGCCCTGGAGACGAGATATATGCGATTCTCAAGCAGAACGAGAACGTTGTGGTGGGCGATTTCCTTGAATCTGGCGGTTCAGGGACGCTACGGAAACTCGTTTCAGGTGGCCCAGCAACTCTTATTACCGGGGATGAGGGCAGTAACAACGCAATTCTGTGGACAGCACGGTGCCCCGGGAGCGCCGGGAACGATATCAGTGTAGAACTGGTTGACCCGAACGGGAACGATCAGTCCCTGGCAGTCACGGTTACGGGCAACAAGATTAGTGTCTCGCTCGCTACTGATTCCGGCGGGGCAATCACTTCAACGGCAGCAAATATTATTGCCGCCATTGAGGGAGATGCCGGGGCAAATGCACTGGTGACAGTGGCTAACGCGGGAGAGAGTGATGGCACCGGTGTGGTTTCACCCGTGGCAGAGACTGCACTTTCTGGTGGAGTAGATGTGACTCCCAACAGCATTGTGGCCCGCGCACTTGAGGACCTGAACCCAACCAGTGAGGATGGGCGTATTAATGTGGAGGTAATGTGAAATGGAAGCACAGATTGACATGCCACGGACCATGAAGGACGTGTTGCTGAGTTCTGGACTGGATATCAACAACCTGCGCACCAATGCAGTTCTCCGGAAGGAGGAATGGGTTGAATTCGATACCACGGTTGTTGATGTTGCTCGTGCCCGGTTGAACGGGGTTCGGGACCTCCAGAACCGTGGATTAACTCTGCGACTCGGTGGGCTCGGTACGCTCCTGTCTCAGTACGAGACACAGAGTGACATGACCGACGCTGAAATCTCGATGGCTGGAGTAACACCCGGGCGTGAGGACAGCGTTGAGTTCAATCTGCTCAGTGTCCCGATTCCCATTATTCACAAGGACTTCAGGGTGAATATCCGCCGCCTTGAGGCCTCGCGGAGGCTTGGGGACAGCGTGGACACAGTCCAGGCGGCCATAGCAGCGCGGAAGGTCGCGGATGCGATTGAGAACATGCTGTTCAATGGCGCCGGCGTGACGCTGGATGGTAACACTATTTACGGATACACCACCCACCCAGATATCAATACGGGCACTCTGGGCACATGGGACACAGATACCAATATCGAGAACATCTACGCAGACGTTCTTGATATGGTCTCGGATGCGCAGAGTGTGTATTACCCCGGGCCATATATCCTTTATGTTGGTAGGTCCCGCTGGCCTTCTATGCTGGGGTATTACGACGACGGCAGTGGTCAGACCCCACTTCAGCGCGTTCAGACTATTCCGGGCATTGAAGCAGTCAAGGTTTCTGACGCTCTGAATCCGGATTCGGCTCTGCTGGTGCAGATGAGCCGTGATGTGGTTGACCTCGCTGTGGCGCAGGATATCACCACTGTTCAGTGGGACGACCAGGGCGGCATGGAGGTCCATTTCAAAGTCATGGCTGCCCTTGCGCCGAGAATCAAGTCCGATTATAACGGCCATTCCGGAATTGTGTATTATACGTGAGATAGGAGACGGTCATGGGGGATAAAGTAGGCGACAAGACACAGTGGCGGGTTAAGAGTGGTAGAATATCTCGTCTGCTCAGTGATGGGCATCGAGAGCGGTTGCTCCCCGGCGATGTCTTTGTCCCTACATCAGAAGAGATACAGAAGTTCCGTCGCTGGATAGAACCAGTACCAGCCGAGGAACAGCCCCATCCTTCTCCACCACCTCTGATAAAACCAGAAGAATCGGAAGAACCAGAAGGACCGGATTATGAATATCTCGGTGGAGGTTGGTATCAGCTGAGGTCAGGTAGAAAGGTGCACGGGCGAAAGGCTCTTCAGGAGGCATTAGCTCTTCAAGAGGCATTGAAAAAGGTGTTATAGAGGCATGGTTCGGAGAGAACGCATTCCATTGAAAATTGCACGCGACTACTATCGCGAGATTCGACAGCTTCTCGATGAAGCACACCGGATGGTATGGGATGCGTTCGTGAATGAGATTGTGCCTCGTATCAAGGTGACCAGGCAACAATCACAGCCCCTGACAGCATACAGTGCATCTCTTGCTACAAATGCAACTATCAGTGATGTAACCCGTATTCTTGACCGCCTTGAAGTCGCAATCACATCACAGGTGTTCAATACAGCCATATTGCGGGAAATCGCACGGCAGTTCGTTCAGCGGATCTTGAATGCCAACAACCGTGCGATGCAGGCACAATTTGGCAGGTTGTGGGCAGTTCGAGGAATAGATCCGACCGCAACAGACGAGTGGTTAGAGGCACTCATCGAGACCGCGGTAGAAGAGAACGTGCAGTATATCAAGAGTGTGTCAGCACAATATCACCGCGAGGTCAGGAATATCATCATACAGGGGGTGAAGCGTGGTACAAACATCAATGATTTGAAGAGTGCTATTGCTGAACGGGCAAAGGTATCTCAATCCCGCGCAAAATTCATCGCCCGTGACCAGCTGGGTAGCATTTACAGCGACATAACCCGACACCGGCAACAGCGTATGGGGTTGAAGAAGTTCCGGTGGGTTACAGCAAGAGATGAACGGGTTCGGGAGAGTCATCAGGTGCTTGACGGACAGGTCTTTACCTGGAAGGACGGTGCGCGCAATGAACGAGGAGAACAAATCTGGCCTGGCACTGATTATAACTGTCGTTGTGTGGCTATTCCTGTTGCTGAAGAACTGGCGGCGATCAAGGAGGGAACGAGGCAATGACATACACAACTATCGAAAGAGTCCGTGCAATTTGCCCGCATCTGGAACAGATGCCGGACTCGACTCTGCAAATGTTCATTGATGATGCCTCGATAGAGGTTGAGAAGATAAAATCACGAGCGACTGTGACTGTGACAGACCAGGACGCTGAGCGGCTGGAACGGTGGCTGGCTGCGCACCTTGCGACTCTGCAAGAACGGCGCCCCGTCAGTCAATCGGTTTCTGGAATCTCCGTCTCGTTCCCGAACACTGGAGGTAGTGGCCTGGCAGCGACAGAATACGGGCAGGAGTATCTACGACTGCGCAATTCGATTCTCCCGAGTGTGCACTTTGAGGTGATCTGATGCCTGTCGTGGTTGATAAGAACAGTTTGCCTGCGCTGAAGAAAGAGCTTGATTATTTGCGCAGGAATCGCCTCGAAATAGGCATATTTGAAGGTTCACCGAGTGCAGACTCACCTTCAGGAGATGTGGAAGGATTGGGAGAATACTCGTGGGATGTGGTTAAGATTGCTACCATTCACGAGTTTGGTGGGAAATACATCCCGGAGCGCTCATTCATTCGCTCGACTATGGATGAGCGTGAATCCGATATAACCAACATGACTGAGCGTCTCCTGAACCAGATGATACAGGGATACCTTGATGCAGAAACCTTGTTGAGCCGTCTTGGTGAGTATATCACCGGCCTGATAAAGCAGAAGATTACGGATATTCGAACTCCACCAAATGCCCCCGCTACAATTCAAAGAAAAGGGTCGAGCAATCCGCTGATTGACACCGGCAGAATGCGAATGTCTGTGACATGGCGAGTAGTACCGGTTGGAGGTGGGACATGACAATCAAGCTGAACTTCAACTCAGCATTTGCGGCATTTACAACTCCGTTTATAGTCTATGAACCTGTCACAGAGGGGGGGCGTGACTATTCCTCGGGTGGAGAGTGGCAATCTCCAACACTCACAGCGCATCTGGTATCAGGGATTATTGTTCCTATATCAGAACTCGACCGTCTGGGAGAGGGAGGTAGATATACCACCGAGGATATTCGCATCTACTATCAGGGGCGGCTTGGCATCGGTTGGGAGGTGGAATGGGAAGAGAATCGGTATCAGATCGCGGAGGAACGACTACTCGAAACTTACGGTGAGTTTAACGAGTATCTGGCGAAGCGCATCGGGGAGGTTGTGGTATGAGGTATGATCTGGCGGCACTGCGGGACTGGCTTGTTCAGCGCCTGTATGAGCATACCAGAGTCCCCGTTGTTCCACAGAACAGCCCTGGCCCTCGTCCGCCGTATCCGTTCCACGCCTATACCGTGACCTCCCCATATATTGTAACCTCACAACAACCAGCAGCCATGGTGAGAGAGGACATAGAGATTGACGAAACTGCGTGGATAAAATACATGCGCTATGACCTCCCCACTGTGGTTATCAGTTTCTCCACGTATTCTGACAAGATGGTAGAATGTTGGATGGAGAATGAGCTTCTTCGGTCGTGGTTCGTTGTTGACGGGTGTCAGGATCTTGCAGATGAGGACATAGTAGTGACAGAAATTGGAGCAGTGCAAGATAGGAGCACAGTTATGGCAGACATAGAGCAGGAGTATCGGGTAGGGTTCGATGTGCGGCTTCGTCTCGTTGAGGAACGTTCCCGCACAATTGAACCAATTGAACAGGTAGAATGGAGGAGAGTTGAATGAGTGGACTGAGTGATGTAGATATCGTAATCACACGAGAGACACAGCCACTGACGCAGGCTGGATTCGGGCTGCCGTTAATCGTGTCGTTCACAGATGCTGGTGGAATCGATTATACGCTCTGTAGTGACACTGCAGCGGTTGAGGACGCGGGATTTGCCCCTACCACGGGCGTCTACAAGATGGCGCAGGCTGTCTTTGCCCAGTCTCCGTGCCCGCAGCAGGTGGCGGTGGCAGAGCTGGTGAAGAAGGCAGTCAATGCGACCGCTGTGATTGAATCAGCAGATGGCGGCAAGATAGAGATTGAGGCAACAGGAACTCTCGGCGGAACTGCCGGGAACGACCTGACAGTAGAGGTGACGAACAACACAGAAACCGGCACAGAGGCCCTTGATGTGTCGTATGACGCCGGCGTGCTAACAATTGAGTTGGATCAGGGAACACACACAGCAGCAGACATTGTAACAGCGATTAACGCCCTTGCCGATTGGTCGGCGTCACGGCTGGCATCTGGTTCGTTTGGTCCCGGTGATGTGCAGAGCACGACCACATCAGGAGGTATGGACGCGAGCATTACCGGGGCGCTGAACGAACTCATCAAAACCAACAGCGACTGGTATTTCCTTCTGTCACCGGAGCGCGGAGAAGCGGCAATCAAGGAAATTGCGGCGTGGGTGCAGGCAAACAAGAAGCTGTATGTGACGTGCCCGGACGGCACGGTGAACGATGTAATCACATACGCTACGGATATTGCGGGAGATCGAACGGCTCTGATTTATCATGATGACCCATCTCAGTACCCAGATGCGGCATGGGTGGGTCGGTGTGCACCGGAGAACCCGGGTAGTATCACGTGGAAGTTCAAGACGCTTCAGGGGATTACTCCCGCGAATGTCAGCACAACTGATATAACCAATCTTCACAGCGCAAATGCGAACACGTATGTTCAGAAGCTCGGTGTGAACCAGACCAGTGAGGGGCTGACAACCGGTAACGAGTACATCGATATCATCCGTGGTCAGGATTGGGTAGAAGCTCGCATGAGCGAAGCGATACACCGGCTGCTATTCACATCCCCCAAGATTCCCTACGATAACCGGGGGATCGCAATGGTAGTGAGCACAATTCAGGCGGTGCTCCAGTATGCGACTGACCGGGAAATTATCGCCAGGGATTCGGACGGGAATGGTATGTGGTCAGTGACAGCACCAGACCGGTCAGAAATCCTGACAAACTACATCGCCAACCGGATACTCCCGGATGTGGAGTTTGAGTTTGTGGCTGCTGGTGCGATTCACAAGGTACAGATTCGTGGAGTAATCACCCTGTAAAGGAGGTGGATTATGGATACACTGGTATTAATCGCATGTATCGCGCTGGGACTCCCGATTTGGGTAGTGGTCTCAGCATATGCTATTGCGGCAGGCGGTAAAGTCCTTGTATCGCTGCTTGGGAACGCGGCAGAGCTTCAGGATGCTATCCGTTCACAGGCGGCACGGATTGGCAACAAAAAGGAGTAAACGAGGTAAAGAGGCATGACAGTAGCAAACTATGATCCACAGGATGTGATGCTGGTGTTTGGTGGGAGAACCATTACCGGGTTCTCCGACGGCACATATATCACGGCAGAGAAGACAGACCCCAAATGGACGACTCATGTCGGAGCTCAGGGAGAGGTTGTTCGGGCGAGGAATCGCAGTCCAATCGGCACGATCACCTTCACTCTGAAGCGCACGTCCCCGGATCTCGATTATCTGATAGACCTGATGAACAGCAACGAAGTCAAGGAGTGCTACCTGATTGACAGGAACGATAAACAGGTCACCGCCGGTGGACGAGAAGCGTGGATCGCTGAGTTTCCATCGTTTGGAGCGACTGCGGGGACTGATATCCCGGACATCGAGTTCAAGGTAGAGATTGCTGATTTCGAGCTTCGTTCCGCGTGATGATCTGATATGACGGGCACAGAGAAGACGGAAACGATTTATGGCAAGGAGTACCGGTTCCGGAAGCTGCCACCGCGGCAATGGGTCAGATTAAAAGACCGGTGCAAGAACCGATTCGGGGTCGTTCAGGAAGAGGACTTTATGTCGGAGGTGCTTGAGCATCTGGTAGTTGACCCCGTGGTAACATTAGACGATTTCGAAGACTGGGACGAAGCGGAGGCGGTAGTCACAGCGGCGGTTCGGTTTCAACTTGGAAAGGCCATCCCAAAGTAGGGCGATCTACAAGCAACGGGCGCGTGAGAACTGGGCGTTCTGGAGGCTGGTCTTGAGCGATATTGGAATCTCATATACAGAGGCATCACAGATGATGGAGGACGAGATACTTGAAGCTAATGCCGCGCTGGATATCAAACTGGAGATGGAACGGCAGGAGCAACAGCGCGCGACAAGAGGAACTCGTCCTCGTTTCAGGCGGAGGCGGTGATATATGGCACTGCGTTCATTGATAGCAGAGGTTTTTCTGCGAGACAAAGCAACCGCCGTTTTGCAAGGAATAAATTCAGAAATGGACAGCCTCAAGCAGAACGTTGATGCTGTTGATACCGCATACGATGATCTATCTTCTCAGACAGAGACATTTTCAGTTGAGGCACAATCGGCAATTGAGGATGTTGCGGAGTCCACGGAAGAACTTGGTGATGAAACATCCTCGTTTGGTAATATCACTGACAGAATCAGTGACATTGTTACACGGAAATGGAAGGAGATCGGGCTCGCAATTGGAGCTGCTGGGGCAGCGCTGGAAGGATATCTGCGTCTGACTGAGGACTGGGAGGTGCAGACGCGGCAGATAGCTATTCTGGAAGGCACATCAGCAGATGTTGTTCGGGAAAGCACTGCCGCAATGACGAACCACACGTTTTCTATCACAGATGCTCTGAGAGCGAGACGAGCTCTCATCCGGATGGGGATAACTGAAACGGAGCAGCTGAATAGAATACTTCCTCTACTCGATATGTATGCCGACGCCACGGGTAAAGACATTGTCGAAGGCGCGGAGATGGCCTATTATGCGCTGGGGCAGCTGGGGGAGAGTATTGAAACTCTCAGTGAAGAACAGCTCGACACTTTCACATTCATGACAACCAGGGCTGGAGTGGAAACCACCCGGTTGCGCACGATATTAATGCAGCTTGGCCCAGATTTCCGGGCAATGGGATACGACCTCGATGATTTTGCCGTTCTGATGGCGGCATTGAATGAGCAGGGAATGATTGGCGAGGGAGTAACCTCCAGACTAAGCAAAGCGATGCGAGAGGCTGGTGGAGACGCCAGAGCGTTTGAAAGACAGCTTGGTCTGACCAGAGAGGAACTTGATGCGGCGGCAGAATCGCTGGAGAATGCTCGTGGAATAACCGCTGAACTTGCTCAACCGGTATGGGACGCGGCTACCCCGCTTGAGCGTCTACAGTTCGACCTACAGAAGCTTGGTTACACCCTGGGTGTAACGATACGTTATTTCGATTGGATACCGCCGGTTCTGACGAGCATCGCCAGCCTGATGGGAATAATCTCGATGGCGCAGTTCATGACCGGGACAAAAACGGTATTGGAACTGGTAAAAACACTACCACAACTAACCACAATTGTTCCGCAATTAACCGCAGCTATTTCAAGTTTTGGCGTGACACTATTGGCATCTCCAATTACATGGATTGTTGTTGCTATCGGGGGACTTATTGCTGTGCTGGTGGTGCTGTACACTCAGGTTGACTGGGTACGGGAAGCGATAGACAGTGCGTTTGGGGCAATGTATGAAAGCATCCAGTGGTTCGTTTCGGGAATAGTAGAGGCGTGGAAAGAACACCGGGGTCTGATTGGGGCAGTGGCCACAGTTTTCGAGAGGCTTTCTGCTGAAATATCGGATATGGTCGATACGTTTGTTGGTGGTATTCAATACATCGTTACTGCCTGGTCAGAAGGAAGTGGCGTTCTTGGGAAGACTCTCAGATTAATCACAGCACCGTTCGAGATTCTGTTGAACCTCATTGAAATTGCCGGGGCTCTCACCTGGGCAGTGCTCACTGGAGATATAGAACCGCTTAAGGCGGCATTTAGCGATTTTGAAGACACATTGGTTGGTATCTGGGATAATCTCATCATTGGTATCATTGAATCCATCAAGGATATCGATTGGCTCCAGTTAGGAAAGAACATCATACTGACTATCGGTCAAGGAATGCTTGATGCTGCTACAAATGTTTACCAGACTGTTGCTGAACTGGTTGACATCTGGGATAACCTTGTTACTGGTATTATTGAGTCTATCAGGAGCGTTGACTGGATTCAGCTGGGTAAAGATATCATACTGGGCATTGGTCAGGGAATGCTTGATGCTGCCACAAACGTTTATCAAACCGTTGCTGATATTGGGGGAGCGATAGCCGACGGGATCGCTGAGTTCTTTGGAATATCGTCCCCATCCAGGCTGATGATTGATTACGGCATCAACATCAGTGAAGGTCTCTCTCAAGGTATGAAAGAGGGTGCAGAACATACCTATGCACCAGAATCTGACTTTATCCCGGCTCTGCCACGAATGATAGGCCCGTTTGCCCCGACTGTCAATATCAGCATATCAGGAGTTGGAGGATCTCCCGAAGAGATCGCACACACGGTGGATAAGCGGCTACGCCAGACATTCGACCAGTATGCGCATGAGTACTTCAAACGGCAGTTACGGAGGAGATAATGACCCGTTCCCGATTGACATCGATGGAATCAGGTTCGAGCATAGAACTTGACGTGGTGGAGGAGGAATCGGCGCAACTGAAGAATGAGGTCACGGTGCTCCCAGTTGAGCGAGGCCGCGACATCTCTGACCACGTGGAACTCAAGCCGGCAACTCTCACATTGAAGGGGGTTATTGCCGGAAAAGATGCCGGTACGAAACTGACCACGCTCATCCAGTGGCGGGAAGATCGTCACCGTCTGCGCTATTCTGGCAGGCGGGTGGTCTCAAACTATGTTATACAGGAACTCTCCACCCATGCTGATGTGACAATCGGTGATGGGTTTTCATTCACGCTTAAACTCCAGCAGGTTCGGGTAGTATCTGCATCCCCCATCAAGCCGATTGGGATTGCAACTCAGACTGAGAGCGAAGAGAACCGGGGGTTCGTGCAGGTGCAAACTCGTAGCGGAATAACACCAACGGCTGCGGGCGCTGTGTATGTGAGTGGGGAGGTGTGATAAATGGAATATATTCCCGTGCTGAAAAATGCTATTCCCTACACAGCCAAAACCCGTATTGCTGGGGAAACATACGAGTTTGCGTTCAATTACAATGCCGAGTATGATTATTTCACCGTCACTCTGTCTCGGGATGGTTCCCCAATATCCACACGAAAAATTATATATGGATTGCCTCTCTTTCCCGCGACAGATCAGTTTCCCAAAAAGTTAATAGTACCGCTGGATAGTTCACTGGCAGAAACACGGGTAGGTTGGGAGCAGTTGGAGAAGACTGTCTTTCTGTGTGTGATTGAACCTGATAAATGGGAGGGCGCGCGTGTCTGAATTCTGGCTCAGGGAACTTGAGGTAAGCACTGGCGGTGCAATGTTTCACTATCCGGAGTTCGAGATAGAACTGGAGGTTGAATTTGACGAGACTCCAGATCCCGATAGGGCTACCGTGAGTCTGTATAACATATCCCCATCACACGAGACGCAAATCAAACAGGGAGAACCCATCACCATAGCCGCCGGTTATCAGGGTGATGTGGGGACAGTGCTTGTGGGTCTGATTACTGATGTCTCATCATACTGGGATGGAATCAACAGAGTATGTGAGATTGAAGCCGTTGATGCCGCCGCGGAGTATCTGGAACAGACTATCAGCCGCACCTATATGCCAGGCGCTACCACAAAAGCAGTGCTAACAGATGTCCTGACCGCCTCCGGGCTGGAAGTGGGGGTTGTGGATCTTCCCAACAACACGGTTTATCTGAATGGCAAGGTGGTCGAGGGACGCATCAAAACGGTGGCTGAGGAACTTGCAGAGGACGGGGGTGCTAAGCTCTATATCATGAACGGAACAATAAACGCCGCCCCTCCTGAATATGCTGAGCACCTCGGCGTTTATCTCGATAGCGAACATGGGTTACTACGTTCCCCCACACGGGTTGATTCGGACGAAGCGGAGTGGGAGATAGAGACACTCCTTCATTACAGGATTCGAGCGGGAACACTGGTAGATGTCTCATCTGATACAGCGAACGGAGTGTTCCGGGTGGTCTCAGGCAGACATACGAGCAATTCAACATCTCACAAGACGACGATACAGGTTGTGGAGGCTGAAGAATAATGAGCGGATTTGGGGACTTCATACGGGATTCGTTGAAAGAACACGCCAGTCAACTGCATGTCGCATTTCTGGCCATGGTTGTCCGGTTTAATGCCAGGGAGATGTGGGCAGACATCCAGCCACTCGAAATCGGTCTCCCTCTGATTACGAAAGTCCCTGTGGCTATCCAGCGCGCTGGTCCGTTTTATTTCCGTGTTCCGTATCAGCCGGGTGATATTGTGGTTGCGGTCTGTTCAGATACAGGAATCGACAAAATGATAACAACGGGGTTGCCAGACCTACCACTTGGCAAACGGCGACACAAACTGGATGATGCAATCATAATCGGAGGGATAACACCATTCACCAACCCACTTCCGGCTGAAGAAACGGACAGTGTTATACTCGCAAAGCGAGACCTGTCCGCAAAAATCATATTACGGCCAGATAACAACATAATTATCGAGACGGATGGGACTATCTATCTTGGTAGTGAGAACGCCACGGAAGGGGCATCTCTTGGAACGAGTCTCAAGGCGTGGCTTGATGGCCACACGCACAGCGGAGTTGCTCCAGGGACTGCATCTACTGGTTCGCCAACCTCCAGTAGTCCTGCCCCGAGCAGTAAGGTGATACTTGAATGATGACATTTGCGCTTAATCGGGACACGGGAGATATACAGTTAGACGGTGCCGGGAATATCGTGACGGTTACAGGAGGAGAGGAAAAAACACAGAGCGTGTGGTTGCTTCTCTCGATGATGAAGGAAGAGTGGTTCCTGAATCCAGACTATGGGCTGGACTACTGGGCGTTTCTGGGGCAGAAGTGGAGTGCTGCCAGAGAACAGACTTATGCGGCATTCATTGACACATTGCAGCAGGAACCCCGAATACGGGAAATCCACTATGTGAATCTGTCATACGATGAGAACACCCGTACACTGACAGTGGAATTCAAGGTCACGATGGACGGGGAGGAGATAGAAGAAAGCATGGAGATAACAGTATGACGTCGTTTGGATTGCTGCCAACGGGATTCAACCGGAAGCGTTATGCGGATATCATAGCCGATAAGGAAGAGCGGGCACGGGCACTGTTTGGGGAATCGGTCAATTTGCAGGAGAATTCCCCATTGGGGTTGTTTATTCGTCTCAATGCGTGGGAAGAAGCGCGATTGTGGCAGATAGTGGAGGAGGTCTATTATTCACGATTCATAGATACGGCGGAAGGGGAATCCCTCGATTTGCTGGTGAGCCATATCGGTATGACCAGAACCCCTGCCGTGAAAGCGACCGGGGAAATTACAATCAGTGGAACTGATGGAGTCATAGTTCCCGAAGGGTTTGTTGTCCAGACCGTTGATGGATGCCAGTTTGTGACCACTGAAGAGGTTACCATTTCTGGAGAAACAGCGATTGCCCCTATCGAAGCGGTGGTCGCAGGGGCAGCCGGCAACGTTCCTGCATACACGATAACACAGATCGTGAATCCTCTACCAGGTGTGAGTACTGTGACAAATGAATCTCCTACAACAGGAGGGAAGGATAGGGAGTCTGATACAGACTTGCGGATGCGCTACAAGCGCAGCGTGGCACTTCCAGGCACTGCAACCGCCGCCAGCATCGAGGCCAGGTTACTGTCTCTGGATACCGTTGAGGACGCATATGTCCGGGAAAACGATACAAATACAACGGTGGACGGTCTTCCACCGAAGAGTGTGAACGCTCTTGTACTGGGTGGGGATGATTCTGAGATAGCGCAGGTAATCTTTGAGACGAAATCCGCTGGAATTCAGGCGTATGGGGGAACTGTGGTAGAGGTTATAGACAGTCATGGTAACATTCATCAGATTGGATTTGATAGACCAACGGAAATTACAATCTACTATTCGGTGGGACTGAATGTCGATGTCAAGGAATTTCCATCAGATGGAATATCTCAGGTAACGGATGCTATAGTTCAATACACCAACAGTCTGTCACTTGGTGATGATTGCATTTATACGCGTGTTATTGCTACGATCCAGCAGGTTCCCGGTGTTCTGGACATCCCGACACTGTTTATGGATACTGTCTCCCCGCCAGAGTCGACAGGTAACATTAGCATAGCGTTTAATGAACTGGCACGTACATCAGCTGAAAACATTCAGGTAGAGGTGGTTACATGAGCAGTGTTCCCCTTCCTCCCGAATCTCTGAGCACCATCGAGCGGATGCTAAAGGCTCTTCCGCACGTGTATGCGAAATCTTCTGACAGCAACACGCGAAAACTTCTATCCATTCCAGCCCGTGAACTGGATGTTCTGTTGCTGGAACTCGCGACAATTCAGGACTGGGAGCAAATAGACCACGCGCGTGGTCAAACGCTGGATCTGATAGGGACTAATGTACGTGAACCACGGGGGAGCAAGGATGATGTTCAATACAGAATCTACCTGAAGCTACGGCAGATAGTGAACCTTTCCAGAGGGGAGATAGAACGGTTCAACACTGTGCTCAATATATTGCTCGGGGATGCATATCTTGGCATACGAGAAGGGTGGAATGACCCGATATCTCCAGAACCAGCACAGGTTATTATTGGTTATGATAACGATCTCCTATCCAGTGACCTGAGACAGCAATACAGAATAGAGTATGCCCCCGCTTATGTATTTGATGGGACTCTGCTGTTCGATGGAACGGAGACATGGGACACTGGAGAAACGTATCTACCTGATGGTACACTGATAAAGATTGCAGCGTTAGTGACTGAAACTATCCAGCATATCAGGGACTTTGTCAATGAAGTGAAGGCGGCGGGTGTGGGGTTGTACTGGGAAACCCCACGATACCCAATAACCACGATTCCTGTTGATAATGAATCAATAGTTGGTGCTAACTTATCTGGCAGCACAGATACTCTTCCCACACAGGACGTGCTGAGAGCAGCGGGTCAAGAACCAGTTCTACCAAACCCCCCGCATACGTGGATTGGTGTATACTCATTCAACGGGAGTGTTGTGTTTGATGGGGTTCGAGACAGCAAGGTGAGCCAGAACGTGTACATAACGGTGGAGTCGACATGAAGGATAAAATTGAAGTAACACATAACACTACTATCAAGATAGAGAAGAGAAAAGAACAAAAAGACGAGGAGGAGGTGAAGCATGACGACTGAGAACACAGTCACAACTAACATAGGCCGGGAGAAACTGGCCAAGGCGCATATCGGGTTGATAACGCTACCTGCTATCACTCAGATTGCATTTGGGAACGGAGGTGTGGACACATCAGGCAATCCTATCCCGCCTGATGGGACGGAAACAACCGTTCCGGGGCAGTTTATCTTGAAAGATGTCAGCAGTGTAGAGTTTGTTCCCCCTACCACCGCACGGATACATGGGGAACTGGCATATGATGAGGGAAATGGAGAAAATGTCTCAGCATGTGGATTATATGACAGCGAAGGGGATTTGATTGCCTTACAAACGTTCGCAGTGATTCCGAAGACGTCATCATTGCGAATCTTAGTAGATTGGGACGAGGTGTTCTAAGAGGGGATTGAAAAATGTCAGGTGAGATGCAACAGATTGAAATCACAGACGCCGTTCACGCAGATGTAGTGAATGCAAAGATTGTGATCCCTGGTAATCGGACACATGCTAAAGCAATGACCGAGGCAGAGCGTGATGCTCTTACCGGGGATGATCTATTTGTTGGGCGGACAATCTTCAACACAACTGCTGGGAGGTTCGAGGTCTATGATGGGGCTAACTGGACCACGGTCAATCTCTCAGATGCAACAATAGACACTGACATAGACTGGGCTGGGCATCTTATCAAAAATCTCGGTGACCCGGTTGCCCCAGATGACGTTGCAAAAAAACTCTACGTCGACCTCGCTACGACAGGTCTTGGGGTGGATTACTATCTGCTCGACGCAGCCGACAGTGGCGTGCCCGCATACAAACAGTTGACAGCAGCACCACCAGATCTGGGTGAGGCGTACATTGAGGTGACCCAAAACACAGCGGGGGATTACGAAGTTGGTTCATGGATAGCACCCGCAAACGGCGTGGATCGGATCGGCCTTGGTGTCTATACAATCAACCTGCAAAGCGAGATTGTCAGTGGACTTGAAAGCGCAGACATCAGATTCTTCTTCAGGCTATACGAACGGGAATCCGGCGGCACTGAGAATCTGATTGTGGAATCAACGCCGAGCAATATAATCGGAGACACAAGGGAGAACGTAGTCACAAGCGCGATACTGGCAAGTGATTACGTAATGGCAGCAGGCAGCAGGCTGGTTCTCAAGCTGTACGCGAGCTGGGGAGACAGCAAGAGCGCAACTGTCAGGGTTTACTATCAGGGGAATGTTAAAAGTAGACTGGCTGTTCCGACTGAGAAGGAAATCCTCGATACGCTATATGCAGCAATTACCCACGCTTCGAGACATGAACTCGGCGGCCCAGATGAGGTGTCGATAGACGCCAGTCAGGTAGGAAGCGGCGTTCTTACCGTCGACAGGATACCTGATCTGACGAGAGGTAAGATCACCGATCTCTTCAGTTCGCCGTTCTGGGATAATATACCAGACAAACCATCAGTGTTCCCACCAGAAACTCACACCCACGACCACGGGTCGCTGACGGGGCTTGATGACGATGA
>JAFCZZ010000143.1 GCA_019314085.1 Deltaproteobacteria bacterium
AATATATTAAAGGCGAGAAGCCGGATGGGTGTGTCTTCTGCAGGGGGTCTATCAGGGAGAAGGACCTCGTGCTGTACGAGGGAAAATCATCGTATATCATACTGAACAAATATCCCTATACCTCCGGGCATCTGCTGGTGGTCCCCTTCAGGCATGTGTGTGATATGGAAGAGACGACTGCGGAAGAAAGAATGGAGATGATGGAACTCACCGCCCTGTGCGTGAAGACCCTTAAAGAGGCCTTTGACCCTGAAGGGTTCAATATAGGGATGAACCTTGGAAAGGCCGCCGGTGCCGGTGTCGATGATCACCTGCACATCCATGTTGTCCCGCGGTGGATAGGTGATACCAACTTTTCCACGGTCCTGGGAGAGGTCAGGGTGATCCCTGAGGGTCTTGAAGAGACCCGGGATACGTTGTTACGTTATTTGGGAAAGAAAGAGGAAGGGTAGTATGAAACTTCTGTATACCATTATTGTGACACTGTTTGTGCTGTTTGTCATCACCTTTTCATTGGCAAACACGAATCCTGTCCATGTCAGATACTATGGATTCATAGATGTCCCCGTGGCCGCATATCTGCTGATTTTCGTATCCTTTGGCGTGGGTATCATATGTGCCGGTTTTATGGGGATTGTGGAGAGATTCAGACTTTCCAGAGCGGTTACACGGCTGAAAAAGGAGGTTAAGGCGCTGGAGAAAAAGGTGCCGGTTGAGGAGCTGCCCGCCATTTCGGAGACAAAGACCGAGGAAGCAACCGCAAAATGGAATCTGTGACGGGGGCAGATCCTACCCGCCGCAATCCGATTCGTCCCCCTGTATCTTTTCTATCGTGTGTTTCAGGGCGGGAAGGATGACCGCCAGGTTTTCCCGGGCCCCCTTCGGGCTTCCGGGCAGGTTGATGATAAGGGATTGTCCGCGTATCCCGGCGACGGCCCTTGATATCATTGCGTGAGGCGTCTTTTTCATGCTTTCGCTTCGCATCGCCTCCGCCATCCCCGGCAACTCTCTGTCCAGTACCTCGAGGGTCGCATCGGGCGTGACATCCCGTGGACTGACCCCGGTTCCGCCGGTTGTTACCACCAGGTCCAGCCCTCGCGTATCGGTGTACTCTATTATTTTGTCCCTTATAATCCCTTTTTCATCGGGGATTATTTCGTAATCAGAGACCCTGATATCGAGATCGGTCAGCATGCGGACGACCTCCCTGCCGCTGATATCCTCCCTCACACCGCGGGAACCTTTGTCGCTTAATGTTAGGACGCCGCCGGTAATCACAGATGCCCGTTTTCCATTAATAATTCAACATTCATCATTTAAAATTATTATGATTCTTCCTTCTTTGCCTCGGAAATAACCTTTTCCTGCAGGTGCGCGGGTACCTCTTCATAGCGGGAGATGGTGTAGGAAAAGGTCCCCCTCCCGCTGGTGATCGATGTGAGATCGGGTGCGTAGGAGAGAATCTCGGCCAGGGGGACCTGTCCCTTGATGACCTGATTGTTCCCCTCTTTGTCCATTCCAAGGACACGTCCCCGTCTGCTGTTGAGGTCGCCGATCACATCTCCCATGTATTCATCGGGTATCTCGATACTGATTTCGACGATTGGTTCAAGGAGGGTGGGCATACAGTCCTGAAAACCCTTCTTGAAACCCATTGACCCCGCTATCTTGAAGGCCATTTCAGATGAGTCCACGGTATGATACGAGCCATCGACGAGGGAAACCTTGACATCGACGATGGGATACCCGGCCAGGATTCCTTCGGTCATCGCCTCGATGATCCCCTTTTCCACTGCCGGTATGTACGTCTTGGGTACAACACCACCGACGATTGCATCGACAAACTCGAACCCGCCTCCGCTGGGAAGGGGCTCTATCTCGAGCCAGGTATCTCCGTACTGTCCCTTGCCCCCCGATTGCTTCTTGTATTTGCCCTGGACCCGTGTCTTTTTCTTGATAGTCTCCTGGTAGGGGACCTTCGGCTGCTGGAGGTTTACGTCCACACCGAATTTTCTCTTCAGTTTCTCTATGGTTATATCGATATGCACCTGCCCGACCCCGGAAAGTATGGTTTCTCCCGTCTGGGGGTCCCGGTGTATTGCAAGGGTCTGATCTTCGTCGATCAGCCTGTTGAGAGAGGAGTGTACCTTCTCCTCATCCCCCTTGGTCTTGGCCTCCACCGCGTAATGCACAATCGGATTTATCAGGGGTACCCTCTCGTAGACGATGGGCGCCTTCGGATCACACATGGTATCGCCGGTGGACGTCTCTTTCAGCTTGGCAAGGGCGGCGATATCTCCGGGAATAAGTGATTCTACGGGGACCTGGGTTTTCCCCTCCAGAGAGAAGATATTCCCGCATTTCTCACTCAGATCCTTTGACGAGTTATAGAAGACAAAATCCGATGTTACGGTTCCCGAAAAGACCCGGAACAGGGTAAGCTTACCCGCGTAGGGGTCGGCGATAGTCTTGAATACCATTGCGGAAAAGGGTGCCTTTACATCGGGCGACCGCTCCTCTGTTTCCTCTGTGTTCGGTTTGGTGCCGGTAACGGCCCCTCGATCCAGGGGGGAGGGGAGAAAATTGACAATCGCATCCATAAGGGGGGCTATCCCCGTGTTGGTGAGGGCCGATCCGCATACGACGGGGATTAAGTCTCCTGAAATCACTCCTTTGCGGAGTCCTACCCTGATATCGTCGATAGAAAGTTCCCCCTCTTCCAGGTATTTATCCATCAACGCCTCGTCGCATTCGGCTATATCTTCGACCATGGTCTCCCGGGCTGCCGTGGCCCCTTCCAGGAGGTCTTCCGGAATGTCCTCTTTTTTTGGTTTCCCTTTGGGATCGTCAAAAAGCAGGGCCTTCATATTGACGAGATCGATCAGGCCCTTAAAGGATTCTTCGGCGCCTATCGGGAGGTAGCAGAGGGTTGCCTTTTTGCCCAGTTTACTGGTTATATCCGCCGCTGTCTTGGAAAAATCGGCACGCTCCCGGTCCATCTTGCTGATATATATCATCCGGGGGAGTGAGAGCTCGTCGGCGTAACCCCACACCTTTTCCGTCTGGAATTCGACACCACCCACGGCATCCACGACAACTACCACACTATCGGCGACACGCAGGCTGTATTTGGTATCCATGAAGAAGTTAGAATCCCCGGGGGTGTCGATGATGTTTACCCGGTGTTTGTTCCATTCAAAGAAGTTTACTGCCGAACTGATAGAGATGCGCCTCTTCTGCTCCTCCGGCTCAAAGTCCAGAGAAGAGGTTCCATCGTCGACCCTTCCCGATTTGTCGGATTTTCCGCTGAGGAACAAGAAAGATTCGCAGAGAGATGTTTTGCCTGTTCCGCCATGCCCTGCAATTGCAACATTTCTGAGAGAATTGGAATCGTGGTTTGCCATGATGCTCCCTTTCTGTAGCTGTCGGTGACGTTATAACCCCGCACGATTAGCGTATTCTGTCTTGCAAAGTCAAGACAAATTTCTCCCTTTGGGGGGCACCGGGAGGATTTAATTGACCGGGATGCCAAATCGTGGTATACTATATTACTTTTCGGGTAGAGAATCATTTTTTGGAAGGATCGAAGAAGAGATGATGTGTATGTTTAAGGTGGGAGACATGGCTGTTTATCCAGCACATGGGGTCGGGGTGATTGAGGCTATAGAGACCAGGGAGGTTATGGGAAGCGAACAGCCCTTTTATGTTATGAAGATCCTGGGGAATAATGCAACGATCATGATACCTCAAGACGGCGCCCGATTCGTTGGCCTCAGGGATATAATCTCGGAGGAGGAAATCCCCATAGTCTACAAGATACTGAAAGAAAAGAGTGCGATTCTCGATAAACAGACGTGGAACAAGAGATATAAGGAGTACTGGGAGAAGATAAAGACAGGGTCGGTTTATGAAATAGCGGAGGTATTGCGCGATCTTTTTACCTTGAAGATTGATAAAGATCTCTCATTTGGCGAGAGGAAGATGATGGATACAGCAAAGAGTCTTTTGATACGAGAGATATCAATAGCGGGTGACTGCGAGGAAACCGAGGTAGAGGAAAACCTGAACGCGATATTCACAGCATAGTTTTACGCTCTGTTCCTTGAGATAATGACTGATTTTTAGGAGGTGAAATTTGGTTATAAGGCTTCTGCTTATCGTGGCCTGTTCTTCGAGCGGTTATCTCATTGCTTTAAAATATTATACATTCCCCCTTTCATTAATAGGTTTGGTATCAGGACTTTTTCTTTCAATCTTTGTAATCCAAACAGAACAGGCTATACGAAAGCTTTCTCTAAGGGTTATATTCGGCGGTGTTATCGGAACGGTTATTGGGCTTTTAATCGCCTTCCTCTTCACTTGTGGCTTAAAGTTTATGCCCGGGCTGGAGAAACACGAGATAATACCGTGGGGGTATATCTATGTCATCGTTACCTTCATCCTGGGATATCTCGGTCTGGTTCTGGGCTCGAAGAAGAGTGAAGACTTCTACTTTCCGCAATCCACTCCTTCAAAAGATGAGGTGCCGGATTACCGGATACTGGATACCAGCGTCATCATTGACGGAAGAATGGCCGATATGTGCGATACCGGATTCATCGAGGGCACCCTGATAGTCCCCCGCTTCGTGCTGGATGAACTACAGCTGATTGCCGATTCATCCGACCATATGAAACGTTCCCGGGGGAGAAGGGGACTGGATATTCTCAACCGAATGCAGAAGAGCGACGGCATAAAGATTGAGATTGTCGATATCGATTTCCCGAAGATAAAGGGGGTTGACTCGAAGCTGGTCGCCCTTGCCAAGGAAAAGGGGGGCAAGATCGTAACCAATGACTACAATCTGAACAAGGTTGCGGAACTGCAGGGTATAAAAATCCTGAACATCAATGACCTTGCAAATACACTGAAACCTCTTGTTCTTCCCGGCGAAGTCATGACTGTGCGAGTTATCAAAGAGGGGAAAGAGGCGGGCCAGGGCCTGGCATATCTTGATGATGGCACCATGGTAGTTGTGGATAATGGGACCAGGTATATCGGAAAGAGTGTAGAGGTGGTTGTAACCAGCGTTCTTCAGACGTCGGCGGGGCGGATGATCTTTTCCGGCATGAAAGATGATGAACAAAACCCGCAATCCGGATACCCTTCAGAGCCCATATCGCGAAAACTCGAGAGCACGGAAATAATGATGCTGCAGTCAGTCGCAATTATCGTCGCCGGCGGTTCCGGAAAACGAATGTTGCATGACCGTCCGAAGCAGTATGTCCCCCTTGCCGGTATTCCCATACTGGCCCGTACCCTTATCACCTTTGAAAAAACCCCGTCCGTTGGCCGCATCGTTCTTGTGGTCTCCAAGGGCGACAGGGATTATGTCAGGGATGAGATTGTCGGCAGATACCGCATCCTCAAGGTACAGCAGATTCAGGCCGGGGGGGAGGCACGCCAGGATTCTGTCAGAGAAGGTCTGAAGATGGTTGAGGACACAGACGATATCGTCCTTATCCATGATGGTCTCAGACCGTTTGTGTCGCAGGAGTTGATAGAGACCTCCATCCGGGAGGCCGCCCAGAGCGGAGCGGTGGTCCCGGTTGTCCCTTCCACGGATACAGTTAAAATAGTTGGTAACGAGGGGATCATACGAGACACTCTCGAAAGGGCGGATCTGCGGCTTGCCCAGACGCCTCAAGTATTTAAGGGGAAGATCATACTGGAGGCGTATGAGAGTGCGTACCAGGAGGGGTTTTACGGTACGGACGATGCGTCCCTCGTGGAACGGATGGGTGTGCCGGTGAGGACGATCCCGGGCCTGCCGTATAATATCAAGATTACCACACTGGAGGACCTCATTCTCGGTGAGTTTCTGCTGCAAAGGAGCGAGTCGGCCATATGAGAATCGGATTTGGATATGACAGCCACCGGCTGGTTGAGGAGAGGAGCCTGATTCTGGGAGGTGTGGAAATTCCCGCTGAGAGGGGACTCCTCGGTCATTCCGATGCGGATGTCCTCCTTCATGCCCTCTGTGATGCGATTCTCGGCGCTGTCGGGGGGGGTGACATCGGTCGGCACTTTCCCGACAGCGATCCCGCCTACAAGGACATCTCGAGCAGAGAGCTGCTGCTCAGGGTCAAAGATCTGGCCGCCCGGAAGGGGTACGTTGTGAATAATGTCGACTCGACACTTGTCCTGGAAAGACCGCGATTGAAGAAATATATCCCTGCAATGGTCGCGAATATAGCCGAGCTTCTCACTGTTGAGCCGGACCGGATAAACGTGAAGGCCTCGACCAATGAAGGCATGGGCTTTACCGGACGGTCTGAAGGGGTAGTCGCCTTTGCGGTGGTCACCATGAAGAGCCAAGACCTGTAAAACCCACAAAGAATCTCCCTTCCTTGTTGAAACAACGTTCCGCAAAGAAAAGAGGGGAGTTCTGCCTTGACCGTGTCACCTCAGTATTATATATATCGCCCCTCTCTAGACTGACCTGCATATAGAACGGAGGAAGACATGAAGCAGATACAAGATGTAGATATCAAAGGGAAAAAAGTGCTGTGCCGGTTTGATCTTAACGTTCCGCTGGATGATGACCTGCATATTACCGACGACAGAAGGATCAAGGCCGCGCTCCCCACAATCAACTACGCGCTGGATGAGGATGCAAAGGTAATAATAATCTCTCATCTCGGGAGACCGGGAGGGAAAAAGGTGGCAGGCTTCAGCCTTGCACCCGTGGCCAAGAGGCTGTCGCGTCTCTTGGGAAAAGATGTTGCCTTGGCAAAGGACTGCATTGGCGATGATGTAGAGAAGTTGATACAGGGTATGGAGCCTCGCTGCATCATCCTCTTGGAAAACCTGAGATTTCACAAGGAGGAGGCGGAAAACGACGATGTCTTTGCCCGGAAACTGGCCGGGTATGCCGATGTATACGTGGACGATGCCTTTGGAAATGCCCACAGGACACATGCCTCCAATGTGGGGATCACAAAATTTGCAAAGGTGTGCTGTGCCGGCTTCCTGATGAAGAGGGAGTTGAGCTATTTCAGCTCCACCTTGGAAGATCCCCTCCGTCCCTTTGTGGCGATCATCGGCGGGTCAAAGGTGTCGGGCAAGCTGGAGGCCCTTGCCAACCTCATCAGAAAGGTTGACAAGATGATCATTGGGGGGGGGATGGCCTTTACCTTTCTCAAGGCGATGGGGTACGAGGTGGGTACCTCCCTGGTGGAGGAGAATCTTCTCAATATGGCGCGGAGGGGGATCAAGATAGCGAAAGAGAATGGCGTAAAATTATATTTTCCCGTCGATTGTGTGATAGCCGAAAAGGCGGACCCGAAGGCGGTCACAAAGATCGTACCTATCCAGGAAATAGATCCAAACTGGATGGGACTGGATATCGGGCCCGCCACGATTGCCCTCTTTCGCGAGGTATTGGGTGACGCGAAGACGATTATGTGGAACGGTCCCATGGGTGTCTTTGAGATCGACGCCTTCAGCATGGGGACCTTCTCCCTGGTCCACGCCGTTGCGCAGTCCCATGCCCTGACCATCGTCGGCGGGGGAGACACGGATGTAGCGGTCCACCGGACGGGCGAGAGTGACTATATCACCTATATATCCACCGGAGGGGGCGCCTCGCTTGAACTGTTGGAGGGGAAGAAACTGCCTGCGGTCGAAGCACTTAATAAAGCTGAGAAAAAAATGAAGTAACTTGGGGCGAGCCCTATGAGAAACGTCATGATTGCCTGCGAATATGACGGGACCGCCTACCATGGGTGGCAGAGGCAACCCAACGGCATCACCATTCAGGAGGTGCTTGAGGAAAAGATGGGAATCATCACGCAGGAAGAGATCCGGCTCGTGGCCTCTGGAAGAACGGACGCAGGCGTTCACGCCCTGAATCAGGTTGCAAACTTCAGGACACGCTCGGCCATCGGATGTGAGAACCTCCTGAAGGGGATCAATAGTCTCCTCCCCGCGGATATTGTCGTCAAGGTTCTACAGGATGCAGATGAGGAATTTCACGCGCGCTACAGTGCGAAGAGCAAGGTATACGTATACAGAATATTCAATAACCCCGTAAGGAGCGCCCTCTGGAGAAACTATTCCTGGCACCTGCGCGCCCCTCTTGATCTGGGGGTGATGGGTCAGGCGGCCAGGGTCCTGGAGGGAAGGCACGATTTTTCATCCTTCTGTGCCGCAGGGAGCGATGCCGAAGACCACGTACGGACGGTTGCCGCCACCTCCATTGAGACGGAAAATGATATGATCTCTTTTACGATAGAGGCGAACGGCTTTCTGCGATACATGGTGAGAAACATTGTCGGCCTCCTCGTCGATGTGGGGAGAGGGATCACCACGCCTGCCGGTTTCAAAGAGATTATGGATGTCATGGACAGGACCAGGGCCGGCATCACCGCCCCCCCTCAGGGGCTTTTTCTCAAGGAGGTCAGATACTGATGAAGATACTGGTGCTGGGGCACAAGGGGATGCTCGGAACCGATCTTATGGCCGATCTTGGAGGGGGGCACGACGTAGCCGGGAAGGATGTCGATGACTTCGATATAATATCCGCTTCGGATTGCTGGGATGTGATTGGACAGTCGGGAGCGGATGTGGTCATCAATGCGGCCGCCTATACAAATGTCGACGGATGTGAGACGGATGAGGCCGGGTCCTTCGTCGTGACTGCCGAGGGTGTGAAGAACGTGGCGCTGGCATGCAGGGACTCCGGCATAAAACTGGTTCACTTCAGCACCGATTATGTCTTTGACGGAACAAAGAAGAACCCTTACGTGGAGGAGGATGCCTGCAACCCCATCAATGCCTATGGGAGATCCAAG
>JAFCZZ010000144.1 GCA_019314085.1 Deltaproteobacteria bacterium
ACCTCCTGTTTGATCTGCATGGTCCAAATGAGGCCGCCTACGAGCAAGACGACCATCAGCAGGTTGGCGGCAACGGTATTGCCCGCCATCCAGGCGAGGGGACCTCTCTTTTCGTTTCTCTTCTCCGTCATCGTCTGTATCGTTTCCTTCTGTAATTACTTCTGTTTCTTAGGGTCTTGCGTTGTGAGCGCGTTTGTGTCCACCGGTTCGCTCACCATGACCTTCATTCCCTGTATCGGGGTTGAAAGGTTAGTCACAATGATTCGTTCGCCGTCGGCCAGGCTGTTTTTGATCAACACGGTTTCTTCTCCCCGCCAGACGATATCCATGGGACGAATGTCGAGGGTATCGTCATCACCTGCGATCCAAATGTTTCGCCCATCGCGCAGGGCCGAGCGGGGGAGGACGACGACACCCTCCAGTTCGGGACCCTCGATCTCAACGCGGACGTATTCGCCGATCAGAAGGGGTGGCCTGGCGCTCTCCGGGGATGTTAGATTGAGCGGATCGCCTACCACAATCATGATGCGGGCCATCCGGCCCTCATCCTCAAGGTCTCCCAGCAGCTTGACCACGGTGCCCCTCCGCTCATACCCGGTTCCATTCCCGTAGAGGATACGCACCTTCGATCCTTGATCATCCCCGCCACGGGGGATTGAGATCCATTTGAGGCGGTCGACCGGCACGGATGCCCGCACCCGGTACTCGTCCGTTCCCACCAGTTCCGCGAGCTCGTCCTGGGAAGAAACATGGGATCCCAGATCCACCTTTTTTGTGCGCACAATACAGTTAAAGGGGGCTCGAACGGTCGTGCGGGCGAGGTCCAGCTCGGCCCGCTTCATCGCCGCCCGGGCCGCCACGAGATCCGCCTGCGCCTTTTCGAGGTGGGGTTTACGCAGGGCCAGGTCGGAATCCGGCACCTTTTGAGACGCGTTGCCGCCCAGCAGCTCCCATTCCCGTTTGGCGACATCCTGACGTCCCAGCTCCAGTTTCAGGGCGTACTCGGCACTGACAACGGCACTGTGCAACTCGACCACGGCCAGGCGGTAGTCCTGGTCATCTATCTTCAGGAGCGCCTCGCCCGCCTTGAGATGTCCCCCTTCCGTGAATCGGGGATTGATCTTCACGATGTCTCCGGTCACCTGAGATTTGAGCGTGATTTCCCGGGCCGGAATGACACTTCCCATAGCCGGGACTACTACCCGCTGTGATGTGTGCCGGGCCAGCAGGGTCTCCACCATCGGTGCCTCCCGTACGGGAGGGGTCCTGCGCGCCTTGGGAGCGGTGCTGCCGATATAGAGTGCGGCAACGACAGCGATCACAAGAACCAAGAGTGGCAGCACGATCTTTTTGCCCATTTGCCCTCCGCCGGATGAGACGGTCTGATCTGTCGGTGGTGTGTTCGTCGGTTTCTGTTTCTCCATGGAGGTTTTACCTTTTATCATTACTGAAAGTTTTCGTTGGTTTTCCCGCCTTCATGCCGCCGCCGGGAGTCAGCTTATCCGTCCATGTCCCGCCCAAGGAGCGGTACAGTGCCACACGGGCGGTCAGCAGTTCGGCCTGTCGTTTGATCAGATCCACGTCAAGAGCCTGGACCTTGAGGAGCTGTGTCAGGACGGGGAGGTAATCGTCGATCCCCTTGAGGTACCGCTGACGGGCCTCATCGAGGGCCCGGCCGGCCGCTTCAATCTCCACCTTAAGGGCCTCGATATGCCGGAGCTTCTTCTCCTCGCTGACCAGCGCGTCTTCGACCTCCTTGATTGCCGTATAGACCGTCCGCTGGTAGGCGGAGAGATTCTCATCGGCAACCGCCCGCAGACGGTCCACCTCCGCCGCGCGTCGTCCCCCGTCAAAGAGCGGGGCGGTGAGGTTTGCGGCGAGATTGGTCAACCAGTTGTGGAAAAGCAGATCGATATTGGGTGCCTGGTAGGCCGCCGAGGCGGTCAGACTGATAGTGGGAAGACGATTTGCCCGCGCCGCCGCGACCTGCCAGTCCGCCGAACGCAGCTTCAGCCCCGCCGCGCGCACATCCGGTCGGGAGGCAAGGAGGTCCGCGGGCAGGCCTGTCTTCGGAATCTCGGATGGTTCCGGCAGCGTGTCTCTGCTGATCGCGAGCGCCGTCCGGGGCGGCTTCCCGAGGAGCAGGGCCAGCGTGTGCATCAGGAGCTGTTCCTGTTCCTCGACGAGGGGCACCTGCGCCTTCACCTGTTCGACCACCTGCCGCTGCTGGTAGACATCCAGCGCGGATACCATTCCTTTGCGGAATCGAAGTTCGATCAGTTCCAGGTAGGTTGTATTGATATCGAGCTGCTCATTCAGGATTTGCCTCTGTCTTTTCTGAGAGATAATATTGATCCATTTTTCCGCTACCTCGGCGGCGAGGGTTATGGCGGCGGTATTGAGATCTTCTCGGGTCGCGGTCGCGTCGAGGATCTTCGCCTCCTGTTCGGAGCGAATCTGCCCCCACAGGTCCAGTTCGTAGCTGGTGGTCAGGCCCAGGGAGTAGGTTTCGGTTGATGTGGTGCTTTGCCCGCCGGAGCTCCTCTCCGCCCGCTGGCGCTTGTAGGAGGAGCCGGCGGTTGCCGACAGGTCGGGGTAGAGATTCGCTCCCGACTGAACCGCCAGGGCCTTTGCCTGATTGAGGCGGGCCCATGCCTCTCTGAGCGTAAAACTGTCCGACAGGGCCTCTTCGATCAGGGTATTCAGATCCCTGTCGTTGAACTCCTGCCACCAGCGTTCCTGTCGTTCGGGTCCGGACGGGTAGAGGGAAAAGGTCCGGGGCACTTCGCCCGCCGGTGATGTTCTGACGGGTGGCCTGAACGGATTGCATGACGATAGAAGAGAGATTGCGACGACGATCAACAGAACTGTTTTCAGACCCTGATGTTTCATTCCCACGTCCTTATGCATTTTTCAAGTCGTGTCTTAGTATAGTCGTCTCAATTCCACAAGTGGTTACAAAAAAGTTTTCCGACCGGGAAATGCGGGAGAGAGCAATATATAATCTCTGGAAATTATTGCAAGACATCTTTTTTCTTGTAACCTTTTTGAGACGGCATGCGACTAACACAGCAAGGGAAGATTTTTCACAGAAACACCAAAAACCAAATGGAGGAAATCAATGAAGTCAACAAGAAAAAGCATAGTGATAATGACAGTTGTTCTGGCAGTCGTCTTTGCCGTTTCATCGCTGGTACTGGCCAGAGGGTACGGGAGAAGTAACGGCGGATACTGCGCCGGGCAGGGATTTGCAGGCCCGGGGTTAGGCGGTGGACCGGGCCTGGGGGCGATCATGGGCCTTGATCTTTCAGATTCTCAAAGGGATCAAGCCCTCAAGATAATGGAATCCCATCAGATCGGGATGATAAAGGCCAGGGGAGAGCGCATAAAGGAGCGTGAGAACCTCAGGGAGGCCCTCCAGAGCGATACATTTAACGAGGAGAAGGTTCGCCATGCCCATAAGAAGTTGTCTTCGCTACGGGAGGATAGGCTGGTCGCGAAGGTAAAAGCGATGACGGAGATGAAGGCGATCCTGACCCCTGAGCAGGCAAAACTGCTGGATGAGCGTACGGCTGGATTCGACGGGAAGGCCCCGCAGCGGGGTTACGGCAGGCCATTTGCCGGCGGAGGGTCCGGCGACTGCCCCCGGAGGTAAGATTGTCCCGATGAAAGCGGGAACGGATGGGGAGTGTTTTCTCTTCTCAACCCCCTCCGCTTCCCGCTTCCCGGGTATACCCGAATACACAGAGGGCCCCGGGGTTTGTGCCGGTGATTATGCATTGCAACTTGAACCTCTTTTTGTTTACTATGACAGCAGACCGAACAAACCAGATCGTGTGAGTCGATGCATAATACATCCAGCAAGCCCAGTGATCGTGAGATCATCCAACGGATTATTGATGGAGACGCAGACGCGTTCGCACAGATACTGACACGATACAAGGATCATGTGATGGGAATTGTAAGCAGACACGTACCCTACGACCAGGCGGATGAGGTCGCGCACGACGCCTTTATACGGGCGTATCAGTCGCTGGCAACCTTCAGGGGGGAAGACAATTTTAGGCATTGGCTTGCTTCCATCGCGGTACGAACCTGTTATGACTTCTGGAGAGAGCGCTACCGATCGAAAGAGGTTCCCATGAGCTCTCTGACACAGCAACACCAGGAGTGGCTGGAAAACGTCATGTCGGACACGTCGGATCAAGCATTCGGTGACCACGGATCACGCAAGGAGGCACGGGAGGTGCTCGACTGGGCGCTGGCAAAACTGTCCGCCGAGGACCGGATGGTACTGGAGCTGGTATATCTTGAGGGCATGACGGGACGGGAAGCCGCCGAACTGCTCGGCTGGACCACGGCCAACGTCAAGGTCCGGTCGCTGCGGTCCCGGAGAAAACTTCAGAAGCTCCTTTCAGGACCGAGAGGAGAGGGGATGATACAATGAAAGACAACACGACAAAGGTCAGAGAAGCGCTCAGCGCGGCATACCGGGAAAAAGAGACGGTTCATACCGGCGAGCTGTGGGAGACGCGTGTAATGGGCCATGTTCGGAGCCTCAGCGCCCCCGCATCCCCGGCAGACTTTTCCACGCTCTTTGGCCGGTTTGTATGGCGGTTCGCCCCGGTCGCCTGTCTCCTGATCGTCGCGCTGACGGTGGGACTGGTAACCCTCGACTACGCGCCGGAATACGACATAACCGCGACATTCATGACCGATCCGATTGAGAGCACGGTGGAACAGCTCTGGGAAGGATAAGGGAAAGGGAAAGGGAAAGGGAAAGGGAAAGGGGATATGAACAATAAACTGAAGGTATCTGTTGGGGTACTCCTTGTGTTCGTTCTCGGAATCGTCGCGGGATCTTTCGGAACGCAGGCCTATATGAAATACCGTTCCTCTCACTTTGTCCAGAGAGGCCACGAGGCGCGGGCGGAACGGTTTGTGGAAAGACTCTCGCGCGATCTCGACCTGACCGGGGCACAGCAGGCTGAAATCGGAACAATCGTCAGGGAATCGCACCGGAAACTTGCCCAGATCAGCCAGAGGTGCCAGCCTGAGATACGGGGAATCATGGAGCACGACTTCGGGATGATACGTGAACTCCTCACCGATGATCAGAGAGA
>JAFCZZ010000145.1 GCA_019314085.1 Deltaproteobacteria bacterium
GGCCATAAAAAACATCGTGCGGAGGCCATTTCACCTTACGGTTGCCCGGTGGTTTGTGGTAAGAAAGACCGCATCAATCCCATCAGGAGGTGCCATGGAGACAGGTGACAGTGTATTCGACTCTATCTTTAATCCCCGTGCCGTAGCGATCATCGGGGCATCCCCTTCCGACCAGGCCACCCTCGCTCATATGAAAACAAAGATCAGGGAGCGCCTCTACCTGGTGAACCCGAAATATACGGAGGTTCTGGGCAAAAAATGCTATCCGAGCATCCTGGACGTGAAGGCCGAGATCGATTACGCGATTATCGGCATCTCCGCGGCGCTCCTGCCGCAGGTCCTGAAGCAGTGTATCCGGAAAGGCGTCAAGGTCGCCCAGCTTTTCACGGCCGGGTACAGTGAGACGGGCATTCCCGAACGAATCAGACAGGAAGAGGAATTGAAACAATTGGCCAAAGGGAGAATCCGGCTCCTCGGCCCCAACTGCTTCGGCGTCTACTGTCCTAGGACGGGCCTGTCGATCATACCGGAATCCCCGACAGAGGAAGGACACATCGGCGTCGTCGCCCAGAGCGGCAGTTTTGTTGAATCGTTCTCGTATTTCGCCGAGACGAAAAATCTCCGGTTCAGCAAGATGGTCAGTTACGGCAACGCCGCCGACCTGGACGGCGCTGATTTTCTGGAATACCTGGCGGATGACGCGGACACGAAGCTGATCGCCTTCTATATCGAAGGGACCCGAAACGCCCCGCACCTGAGCGCGGCCCTGACCCGGGCGGCGCGGCGAAAGCCGGTGATCGCCATCAAAGGCGGGATGACGGACCAGGGGATGCGGGCGGCGGCCTCTCATACGGCGGCCCTGGCCGGCTCTCCGGATATCTGGCGCGCCTTCTTCAAGCAGTGCGGGGCCCTGCAGGTGGACAACTTCGATGAGATGGTGAACACACTGATCGCCTTCGACATCTCACCCCTCCCTTCCGGGCGGGCAATGGCCTTGATTACCAACTCCGGCGGCTTCGGCGTCATCCAGACGGACCTGTGCCTGAGGGCCGGGATCGAGATGCCCCGGTTTTCTCCGGAGACCATCGAGGCCCTTCGCGCCCTGGTCCCCGCGGCCGGAACCGGCATCGGGAATCCCCTGGACGCCTGGCCCATCTATTACAATATCGGGCCGACGGGAAACATCGTCGACATCATCGGGACCGTCGCCGCGGACCCGCAGATCCATTCCCTGGTCTTCCAGTTCGACCAGTTCCGCTATCTGCGGCGCATCCTGGGACAGGGAATCGACGCCCACATGGAGCGGCTCATCGAGCTGATGGTCGAAGGCTGCGAACAGGCCCGTGAAAAGACACAGAAGCCCGTCATGATAACGGTTTCCCTGGATCCGTACCTGGAGGATGAAAAGGACCGGCAGTACAATCTTCTGCTCAAAAGGACCTTTGCCGCCCGGGGGTTCCCCGTGTACGCCACGCTGGACGCGACCGTCAAGGCCGTCGCCAATCTGTGCCGGTACGCTGAAAGCCGCCGGGGATAAGGCCGCGGTACAATCAGGGCAACCAGAAACGTTCCTGTTCCTTTCCCGGCCATCCCGCCGTTCCCATGAACACAGGGAATCGTTCCTGTCGCGAGCGGCGATTACCCTCGCGCCGCCTCGTTCCGAAACCGATTATAGCGATACAGCTCCCAGAGCGCCTTTGCCGCCGCTTCGGGAGAGCTGACCATCGTCAGATGAGAACCGAACATATCCTTGACAAGCCGGACCCAAAAATTGCTTCCCACCGTGTAGATGAGCGCCGGTTTTCCCGGGACGGCCCTCCGAATCTTCTCGGCTTCACCGAACATGAGGGCCGGATCGATTCCCGCGTCGACAATAGATTTGATGATTGTTCCCGGAATCACCGGAATGGCGATGACACCACTTACCTGTTTATCCCTGAGGGCCGCTTCAAGGGCAACTCCGAAGAGCCCCGACGGGCCCACGTCAAGAGGATTTTTGACATTCATCCACGCAGGGGCATGGCCCCGAACCGCCGCTACCGTATCAGGCCCCAGATCGGGAAACTGCAATCCAAGCTGAAAGGCGGCATCAGCGGCCATGACGCCGAGTGATCCAGAGGAGGTAACCACGGAGATATTGGGTCCTTTCATCAGCGGTTCGCGTGAAAAGACGCGGGCGAGATCGAAGAGTTCCTGAAAGGTCGAGGCCCTGATAACGCCGGACTGATGAAAGAAGGCGTCGTAGAGGGCGTCATCGCCGCTCAGGCTTCCTGTATGAGAAGCGGCAGCCTTTTCCCCACTTCGGTTCTACCGCTTTTATAGACCAGAACCGGCTTTTTCAAAGACACTTCGCGGGCCGCCTTCATGAATCGTTGCCCGTTTTTTGCGCCCTCCAGATACAGGACGATGACATCGGTCCTCTCATCGGCGCCAAAGTGGTAGAGCATATCCGATTCGTCGACGTCGATGCGATTTCCGATCGTTACCAGCCCACTCAAGGCAAGGTCCTGACTGGGCGCCCAGTCGGCGACGATATTGCCGAATACCCCGCTTTGGGCAATGACTCCCACGTTTCCCGGGCGGATTTCGTCAAAATCCACTTCCGTGGAGGCGAAGCGATCATGTGGATTGATAAGGCCCACGCAGTTGGGGCCGATAAGACGCGCACCGCTTCCCCGGAGGAGCCGTTCGATACCCTCCTCAAGGACCGCCCCCTCGGGTCCCGTCTCGCTGAACCCTGCCGATTCAAGAATGATGGCGCGAATTTCCTTTTCAAGACAGTCCCGGATCACGGCATGAACATGTTCTTTCGGCACGATGATGATGGCAAGGTCGATGCTGTGAGGAATGTCGACCACGCGCCGGTACACGGGGAGCCCTTCTATCTCTGTTTCTCGGGGATTGACCAGGTAGAGACGATCGCCATATCCGTTTCGTTTCAGAAAGGCGGGGATGCCGCTTCCAAAACCCGCTTTTTTTGTAGCGCCTATGATCGCGACCGAGCGGGGTCTGGAAAACTCTTCCGGAAGAGAGGGAAAGGGCATTGTCGAACTCCTTGCGTGAGGTGATTTTGTGATATTTTAACGGAGGATAGGTACTACAGAAGGCCGGTAAGAAGCAAATGTTTATTGATCCCCTGGCCCATCAGACCCTTTCAAACATACTATTTTTTCAGCAATCTCCGGTTACGTTTCTGCGTATACGTTTTCAGTATCCGGTTCTTTGAAATTATATACGGGTTCTGTATTTGAAGGAGCAGATCCCGACTTGAATTTCCCGGTTGCAGAAAGCAGTGTGCAATTCCGGGCAGCACTGTCAGCAATGCGCGTATCCTGATTATGTATTCAATCGCGCTCGAATCGGCGAAACCAGGCCAGGAAATCCAACCGACTGCCTTCTACCTTGATCTTACCGGAAGCGAATGTCGTAAGTGGACTTTTTATCTTCAGGGCCATATTGCGGAAGGCAATCCCGTCTGCCGTGAGGACAGCGATGGGATCCGGGGTGCCTGGTATCGGTTCCCCCTCGACTACCTCCGCTATCCCCCTGCGGACGGTTACGACAAAACGCTTTTCTTCGTCCGGGAATACAAAATGCACCGTCTCATGAACGTTCATGGACTTTTCCGGATTCAGCCGGGTAGCCATGATGGAGAAGATATGTTCGAGGGATATCCTGTTCACCAGGCTTTCATCAAGCCTCGGAGGGGAAGGCTTCTCCAGCCCATGCCTGAGCTCGTATGCCGATTCCAGAAGATACCCGCGTCCGTTCAGGTTGTAGAGGGTCGATGCCATCTTTTCATAACCGGCGGCCAGTTTATCATTCAAGATCTCTTTCATCTTCCCCGTCGCCATGCCGCTGTCGGACAGCTTGGCAAGCAGATGTATCGACCATCGGAAATCATTTTGTCGCAAGGCCAGATCGGCCAATTGCAGGACTCTCTCATACCCTCCCATCAGCACAATCTCTCTTTGAGCGGCTTCTTTCGTCTTCATCGGATAGAGTTTGTCGGGTCTCCCATCGAACCATCCGAGATTGCTGGTATAGATACCCCTGGCGGACCAATCGATCTGTCCGTAGAATTCCGTCGTGTAGTGGAGCCCTGAAAGGTGCGGGGGCAGTTTGATATTCTCCGCGATGGTGTCGATGTCATAACCCCTGTTGGCACCTCGGACAACCTCGTCCCGAACCCACTGTATGGCATCACGGTAGTTGGTAAGCGCTGCCGCAATCTCCTCTTCACCATGAATAGGGATTGTGTGGCCGGGAACCAGATGCTCCGGCCGCAGCTTCCGCATGGCATCGAGGCTCTTGATCCACTGACCGACAGGCCGGGGACTCGTGCCGCGTATCGTGTAGAGATTTGGAAACGTCCAGTAGAAGTTATCGGCACAGATCAGTGTCCTGTCCTGCGGTATCCAGACCATTAACTGATCGTGGGTTTCTCCCGGTGCTTCGATCAATACGATGGACACCCCTCCGATGTTCAGGGTTTTGGTTCCGGAAAATGTGTGTGTCGGCAGACGGGTCCCGGCGCCATCAAGCGAAGCCTGGATATCCGTTCTCCGCCCGATACCACTGCAGGGCAGATCCTCGAGAGAGGCATGTTCGCCGAACTGCCGTCTTCCCCTTATAGTTTCAATCGTGAGGAATAAATGGTACTGCTTGTAAAAATGTTCGGTGAACTTGTCGGTGGCCAAGATTGGAGGTGAATCCTCCATCCAGATGGACGTGCCGCCGACATGATCGATATGACTGTGGGTATAGATAATCGCCTTAACCGGACCTTCCGGCGCACTTGCCAGCAGGTCTCTTCTGGCAGGCTCTCCACGCTTGGGACTCATCAAGGGGTCGATAACAACATTGCCTTCCGGGGTGTGAATGAGAATTTCGTTTGCCAGGTCATACCCGATAGCGGCCCAGACATGCTCGGAGATCCTTTCCACCCGTGGATCACCAATGAGCGCGCACTGAGCCTTGAGAAGATCGGGGCTTGGCAGAGGCTCTTTAATCTGTTGTTTGTGCGTATCATCACAGGCGCACAAGAGAAGAAGTGCCAGTGTAAGGAAACAGACAAGAAAACCTCGAACCCTTTTAAATGACTCCATGATTTTTGAGTAGAAAAACAGCGAGGGATTATCCCTCTTCCACCGGCGGGCGGGTGGCATCATTGACATACATGCGGTTCCAAGTCGGGCTAATCAGGATTTCATTCAGACAGACGTGTCTGGGAAGCCGGGCCACGAAGAGGATGGTCTCCCCCAGGTCCTCGGACCTGAGCATCTTCGCCTTGACGTCTTCTGCCAGGGCGTCGGGCCGGCGGTCGATGATCGGGGTCCAGACCTCGCCGGGGCAGATGACGCAGGCGCGGATCCCGTTGACGAACTCCTCGATATTGATGCTGGCGTTCATCGCCACGACCCCGTGCTTCGCGGCGCTGTACGCCGGCCCGGTGACGTAGGTGTCGAAGCGTCCGGCCCAGGAGGCGATGTTGATGATGAGGCCGTCCTTCTGTCTCCTCATGATCGGCAGGACGGCCGAGGCGCAGTAAAAGGCGCCGTTCAGATTGATATCGACGACCTCGTCCCATTTGCCGGTGTCAACGCCGTCCCAGTGCCTCTCCGTGACATTGGTGCCGGCATTGTTGACCAGGATGTCCAGCCTCCCGTACCGCTCACGGATACGGTCCACCACCCCCTGAACGGCCGCGGCATCGACAACGTCCAGCGGTTCGACGGCGGCCTCGCCGCCGGCCTTCGAGATAATCTTCTGCGTCTCGAGGAGCGGCTCCCTCCGGCGGCCGGAGAGGACGACGCGGGCCCCCTCCTTCGCGAGGGCAACCGCCCCCGCCTGTCCGATCCCGGTTCCCGCGCCGGTTACCCATGCAACTTTATCGACCAACGATTTCAGCATTATTTTCTCCTTCGATTATGTTAAGGATTTTCAAGCGTGTTGAAGAATTCAACCGTCATCCGGTTGAACGTGTCCGTCTCTTCAATGAAAAAACTGTGCCGGCGATCGGGGAACAAATGCAGCTCGGCGCCGGGGATAAGTTCCTTCAGGATCGTCGAGTTTACCGACGGCACCAGCGGGTCGTCATCTCCCGCCGCGATGAGGACCGGCACGTTGATGCCGCCAAGCCGGTCTGCCGTATCGTGCCGCAGGCACGCCGCGAACTGACGCAGGAAGGCATCCTCCGGCTGGTAATGCCGGAGGGACAGCGCGATGAACTCCTGCACCTTATCCGGATGATCCTCGATGAAGCCGTCGGAAAAATAGATGTCCATGTCCTTGCGCAGGATCTGCTCAGGGGAGAGGCCTTCAACGGCCGTAAATTTCTTCATGCGCTCTTCGCTCATCAAGACGGCGCGGCTTCCCCCGCAGCTCGTGCAGCCGAGAAGGAGGCCCTTCACCCTGTCCGGATGACGGAGCGCCAGTTCCTGGGCGATATAGCCCCCCATGGAGATACCCAAGACGTGGGCGCTTGGAATCCCCAGGGCCTCCATCAGCCCCGCCGTGTCATCGGCGAACAGGGGGATGGAATATTCCATGACCGGCTTGTCCGACCGTCCCGCGCCCCGGTTGTCGAAGGCAACCACACGGAAATGTCGAGAGAGCTCGGGGATCTGGCGGTACCACCAGAGAAGATTCCGCCGGAGGCCCATGATCAGGACGAGGGGAATCCCCTCCCCGTACGTTTCATAGTAGAGATCGATACCGTTGACCCTGGCAGTGGGCATTTTTCACCTCTCTCCTTGCCTTTACGGACGATTGTAAGCTGGCGGGACAAGGCATCCCCCCACCCTGCGGAATCTAATAGAAGGCCACGTGCTCAGGGAATAGAATCTTCGTAATATCCCTGACAATGGAATTGGCAACACCGGGAGACGGTTTCTCCTTCTGGCTGTTGACAAAGGCGATGACCGTAGCATCCTCTTCGGGCAGATAGTAGGCGGCCGTATTGTATCCTTCAATACCTCCGGTGTATCCGTACCACCCGCCGGTGCACCCGATGCCGAGGCCGAATCCCATATTCTCCACCCCCGTATCCACGCATTCCAGGCGCTCTTTCTGGGTCGCCTCGCTGTTGGTGATTCCCGTCACATAGGCCTTCACCCATTTTTTTATATCGTACATGTCCGATATCATGACGCCTGCCGCCCAGGTAAGCGGGGGAAACATGACGGTATGGTCTTCCCAGTTTTTCTCTTCGTCCAGGGTATACCCATGACTGTAAGGAATAGGCATATCGGGGTCATCAACAGGGAAGCTGGTGTTCTCCAGGCCGTAGGGAACAAGTAGGCGATCTCTGATCTCATCTTCGACGCGGTTTCCTGTGACCGCCTCAATAATCAGGCCCAGGACCAGATAGCCCGTATTGCTGTAATACCAGCCTTCCCCCGGAGGAAAATCAGGCGGATTCTCCACGGCAAGGGCCACCAGTGTGCGGACATCCATCTGCGTATAGGGGGTAATGTCTTTCAGTTCTTCTTCCAGTTGGGGGGCGTGATAGACCTCGAACAGGCCGCTCGTCATATTGCAGAGCTGCCGAACGGTAATGTTCCCGGCGTTGGGGATATCCACGCCGAGGTCAAACTGATCCAGGGTATCGTCCAAGGTAATCTGGTAGTTCTTATCATCCACAAGCTGTAAAATGACCGTGACGACAAAGGTCTTGGTATTGCTGCCGATACGGAATTTGTCATGGGGATCCATGGCCTTGTATGTCGCAATATCCGAGTATCCGATACCCCTAGCATATTCACCTTCAGGGGCCCATATCCCGACAACCACTCCCGGTATGCTCTCGTTTCCGCCGAATGCTGCCAAGTTGCTTTGAACCGCCGCTTCTATCTCCTGTTGAATCTTAATGCTGAAGGCCCGGCTGTCACCGCCCCCCCTACACCCGGCAAGAACAACAATCAGGCAAACACTGACACAAGATATAAAAAGCCGGAGCTTTTTCATCCTTTTCTCCCGGGGCAGAGAGGAACAGATTTCCTTGTCTTTCATCCCCGTTTTGCCTTCCGCTCCTGATATCGCACCATCCCTTCGTCGAACAGTCTCTGTTCTTCCTCGGTGTAGAGAATCAGGGGCGGTATCGGCTGGGGCTGTCCCAGGTTGTTCACGGAGACCATCGTGTAGTAGGCGGTGAGGGCTTTGATCCGCCTCTCCGATTCCAAGAGGTTCTCCGTCTGGAGCTCAACCTGAACCTCCATCGACGAACGGCTCACGAAGGTGATCCTGGTATTAACGGTCACCAGCGATCCGACGAGGACGGGGTGCAGAAAGTTGATCTCGCT
>JAFCZZ010000146.1 GCA_019314085.1 Deltaproteobacteria bacterium
AATTACAAGGGTGTCGCATATTTATCCTCTCTCCACGTAGGCTCCTGGCGGTCGGCGTCTGCGTATGCCGTAGCGTTGCATGTAGGGAATTATCCATGGCGGCTGGTAGAGTACGACGCGTATGCCTTTCTCGTGTGCCATGGCCCTATGATACGGGCTGTCTATCGTCGTGAGCAGAATCTTCTCTATTGGCTTGTCCCAGTGCTCTTTGAACTCGGGTGTGTTTTTGAAGGCGCGCTCGTATTCTTCTAGCTGGAGCATTTTCCACCATTCCGGCCTGACCAGGGCCTCTACTATCACGACTTTGTCTGGCAATAGCACTACGGCGTCAGCCTGGAAGGTCCATAGTTTCAGCGCTCTTCTTTCTTCTGGTGTGACCGTGCGTTCTATGAGTTCCTTGCTTACGGCTCCCAATCGGACGTTGGTTCTCCAGGTTCCCGCAGGATAATTCTTCATCAACCACTCAAGCAGATATTGCTCATGCACAATCGTATACCTTCTTGGCATTTTATCCCCATTCTCTTTACAATTTAGTTAGATATTTAAAACATTCCCTGTAGAATGTCTGGTGAGGTGAGTGAGTATGGCATTACCCGCACCACCAGCTGGAATGCCCTCCAAAGCATCCGTCAAAAGAATTCTTAGTCCAGACGAGTGGCGCAAAAAGCAAATTGAAACCCTCAAGGCTGTCGGAGAAACCAACTACAAAATAGGAATTGCCTCTCCCAAAAAGGATCCGATAGCGGCTGGAATAGCGGCTGAGGACAAGTGGGCCGAGCGAATCAGGAAAGCAATTGAAGAGCAGAGGCGCAAGAAAGGCTTGCAGGCAACCAACATTGATGAGTGGTACGCGTACGCCGCGGCCCTCGGCGCTCCAAGGCTTGTTGACGGCGTTGTCAAACGCGAGAAGGAAGTAGCTGACTTCGTGAATGCATGGCAGCCAGTCCTATCCGACCACGTAACTAAGATTGATGAGATGCCCGCCGTCACTGACAAAGATATGGAAGAGCGTATGCTGGCTAACCTTAGAGGACTGAAGGCCCTCAAGGGCGCATGGAGAGGCCGCTAGGCCCTCACCCCCCTTTATTTCCGTTGGAGAGTGAGCAAGCATGGTTAGAACAGTCCCGTTAGACAAGATAATTGTGCAGGGAACCGACTACAGAACCCATCCCAGAGTAGCCATTAAAATCAACAAAATCGGCACGGACACCACAACGGCCAGCTACATCGAAATCGACGGGAAAGTTACAGGCCAAATCATCCAGGACGTCGCGCCTCTAGCTAAAGAAAACACCAAGATAAACGGGCCCCTAGACATAAGCAGGCTTCCACTGGTGATTCCGCCCGACACGGACTTCAGCGTACAGGGAGGCGCAGGCGCCAAGTTCCGCATCATAGGCACACTGTACCAGCTTGCACCCGGAGAGGCTGTTCCAGGAGACATCATAGCACGGTTCAACGAGCAAGCCAACAAGTACATTCGCTATGTGACTGGCAGCTACAGCTTCGCCGCTGATGAAGCGTGGAGCGCCGGCACTGAAGTTGAGCTGTACAGCTTGACTCCTGCAACAGTTGAAAAGTACGTTTTTAACGATTTAGTCATGATTGACTACAGCAACTTGACGGTGGCTCCAGGCGACGTTGCAGTCAACTTTTACATTGACAATAACCCGCTGGAGTACCTGGAAAGCACCAACCTGACTAGGGGCGTCGATTTGCTGAGCATACCTCACCAGGACGATGTAGCCGTTAACGAGCAGCTGTTCACGCTTAAAGGCTTTCCGATAGAAGTGCCTGGAGACCACACGTTGAAGGTTACAGTTAAAAACGTCAGCGGAGCAGCGCTTTCCCCGCCGACTGGAACGGCAATCTCGTTGGCGCTGTACGCTGTATGTGAGTACAGCAAGGGGGCTTGAAAGTGGCCTTCTACACGTTCAAGCAAATCGAGGTTGGCAGTATAGCTGCCGGCAACACGGCGACCGGAAGCTGGACCGCTGACGACGACTACGTAATCCATAAACTCTACATTAAAGAGGCTACTGAAACCGAGATAGGCACCCGATTCCTCAATGTGACATTGAGAGTTGACAATTACGTGTTTACCAAGGACGAGGTGAGGGCTGAAATCTTCGACGGCTACTATGGCCAGGTACCGGAACTAAACATAGAATTCGGCAAAGGCAAAACCTTCTATTACAGCATCACGAACGAGCATAGTTCAAGCGCCATCAGCCCCTACATCGTGCTGGAACTTCATAAACCCTAAACTTCCCCCCTTTTTTAGTCTCCCTTCATATGCCGGACGATTGGAGGTCAAGTAGGATGGATAATATTCATTCGGTTGCCTATGAGCTTGCAGCTGCAGCCGGAGAAAGTGGCGAGGCTGCAGCCTACACGGTCACGCCAGGGCGCAAATTCATAGTTAATAATGTCCAGTTTGTTTTTCCGGTTGGAAGCGGCTTCTCGCTTAGAGTTTGGATCCAGCGTGGAACAGAAAAAATCATACCTAAAAGCGGCTACGTTGTGGGGGACGGCCACCGCATACCCGTCCTGGCCAACATCGAGTTTGAAGGCGGATCCACAATAGTCGTAGGATACAACAATACAGACGCAACAAACAGCCATAAGGCGCTAGTTATCCTTGAGGGGGTGCTGAAGTAAGCCATGGTCCAGGACTTCATACGCCGAACGCAGGAAGAATATAGGGGCGCCAAAGACTACAGATATGTGAGCTTCAGCGACGACACTTCGGGCACAACACAGGCGATTTGGACTCCGGCAGCCGGCAAAGCTGTAAGATTAGCCTTTTTCATAATAAGCGTAACTGGGGCGTGCAAGTTGGAGTTCAAGTGGGGAACTACAACATTTACGCATCTAGAGTTTGAAACGCGTAGGTCGGTACCTATCTTTCTTCCCTACGACATTAAGGGCGCTGTAGACCAGGCTTTAAACGCGTATTTGCTTGCTGACTCGGGAACCGTGAACGCTTATATAACGGCTGTAGGCGATGAGGAATAGGAGGCTTAAAGCATGAGTCAGAAAGTAAATGTAGGAATAGCTGACCGCGTAATCCTAGTGTGCAGGCGTAAAGACGGAAGCGTCAAGTGGAAATACGACAGCAAGGACGACCCTAAAAGCAAGAGCATGACTGCGGCGGGCTTCGCGGAGGTAGCCGGCTTAATAGTCGCCGACGTAGGCGGAACGCCCTTCGATTACATAGCCATTGGAACGGGAACCACAGCACCTACTCCTAGCGATACGGCCTTAGAGGCGGAGGTCATCCGTAAGGCTGCAGACGGCTCCAGAACAACCACTGTCTACACGAACGATACGGCCAAGTGGGTTGCCACTTTCAGCAGTGCAGACGGCTTGACCGGCACGCATGACATCACCGAGCTGGGCGTCTTCAACGCCGCAACTGGCGGAACAATGCTTTTCCGCAAAGTCTTCACGGCTAAAACCGTTAACTGGGATGACGGAGACACCTTAGAGGCTACGGCTACATGTCAAATGGTGCAGGGAACATAGTGGAGTTGAGTAATGGGCTGGCTGAGTGGCTGGAGCTACAGAAAGTCGCATGAGATTGAAGGCTCTACTGCAGGTGCTCAAACAGATTATCAAATCCGCATAAAGGCTCACTACGGCTCTGGAACCGATTCTGGGGAAGACGTATATTTAAACGGCAAATGCAGGACAGACTTCGGAGATATAAGGTTCACTTCTGATGATGGAGTAACAGAGCTTCCATACTGGATGGAAGAGAAAATCGATGAGGACCATGCGATTTTTTGGATTAAGGTTCCAAGCATTCCAGCCAGCCCAGACACAACGACAATCTACGTTTACTACGGTAAAAGCGACGCTACAACAACAAGCAATGGAGAAGCAACTTTCCCATTTTTTGATGATGCTTCGACAGATAAGAGCTCATCCTATGTTGAGGACACTACGCTTTATTATGCTGTTGCTGGAACGTTGACGAAGTATGCAGACTATTATAGGTTGAGTGCAAACATTGCTGACCGTTGGACTGTAAGGCGAATCGCCGACATCTCGCTCTCACGATTCCTGATACGTGTGCATTTCAGAATGTATAGCGCACAAGACGCTAATAATGTCGTAGCAAGGTTTGGAAGGATAGTTTCAGGCGACCATGCATGGATGGGTGCCGCAAGCATATACACTCCTTTCGGAACTTATCATGCTATTCACTACTTCACCACAACGTCTGCCGCAGCTTACGATAGAGCCGAAAATCTTGGGCTTTCTGAACTTGCATGGTATTGGATGGAAGTCATGTTTGACGGCGGGCAAATTGTTAGCAAGCTTTACTCTGACGGTTGGTCGCTTATCGACACAGCCAGCTACTCTGCATCGGCGGTTACTGGCAACCCGCTTGTCGGCGTCTATAGCGGGACGACCAGCGACTACATAGATATCGACTTTATATTCGTCCGCAAGTATGTTGACCCTGAGCCTACGCATGGAGCTTGGGGTCCTGAGGAAACGCCGGGAGTTACCCACGAGGTCACCGTGGCTGAGTCGCTTGGCTTGGTTGACAATGTTGTTAAGCGGACGGATTACGGCACGCTGGTCAGCGGAGCCGAAAAGCTAGGCATGGCTGAAAGCATCACTAAACGAGTGGACTATAAAACCCTTCTCAGCGGAACGGAAAAGCTGGGCATGATTGACGAGGCAGCTGTCCAAACGGTTATTCTCTTGCTGGTGGCTGAAAAACTCGGGTTGATTGACGAGTTCACTAAACGCGTGGACTACAAAACCCTTGTCGGCGGAGCTGAAAGGCTAGGCTTAGCGGACAGCCTTATTAAACGCGTGGACTACAGGACCCTTCAAAGCGGAGTTGAAAGGCTTGGGCTTTCCGATGCTGCCTTGTTGAAGCGTTCAGTACGCATTCTAATGGCTGAACAGCTAGGTTTGGTCTCACGCGTGAGACCAACGGCTTCATACCATTTATATATTGAAGAAAAGCTTGGCCTGATAGAAGTCGGCAGAGCCGGCAAACCTATTTATATAAAAGTAACAGAAAAACTTGGATTAGTTGACAGGGAGAAGATACTGTTGACGATTTACACTCCAGCCGTG
>JAFCZZ010000147.1 GCA_019314085.1 Deltaproteobacteria bacterium
GTCCGGCGCGTCAAAAATAACGAGTATCAGTCCTGGATATCGGAGCAGTACGGCGAATAGCAGTAAAAGGACCGGGGTTCGAGCAGCGCCCGTCACTGACCGCCCGACGTGGTATCCTCGACGATAAAGGGTGTGGAGCGCACCCCGACACTTCCCTTTCTGACCCAGACACGGCACATCTTGACGGATGTTCCTTCCGCATCGACCAGATTCGGCAGCTCCTCCACCCCGGCGACATCGGCGGCGGCAAATTCATAGTATGATACATTCGTACTGAACGGGTCCGGGATAAGGATGATCTTGTCGGCATCAGAGGGATGCTTTTCCGGGGCCCCCATGAAGGAGATGTGATTCTCTCTGAAATCCCGGGGCTTGTAAGTATCTATCTCAAACTTCTCGGCATGCTTTAACAGATTCTTTACCGTCATCTTACCCTCCCGTATCTGTATATGTAATTATTCCCTCCAATATTGTCAAGCCTTCAATTTCTGTTTGATGGAAGGGCGGCCCTGTGCTAGAAGCTTCCCATGATACGCATCGGACTGACAGGCGGAATCGGGAGCGGGAAGTCAACCGTTGCCGAGCTGTTCCGGAAGAGGGGCGCCCATATCATCGATCTCGATCTCCTCGCGCATGAGATGGAAGAGCCGGGCGGAGCCGCCTGGGAGGGGATCGTCGATCATTTCGGAAGGGAAATCCTGGACACGGGGGGAAGAGTAGACCGGGAGGCGCTCGGCAGGATCGTCTTTCGGGACAGCGCGAAGCGGGAAGAGCTGAACCACATCGTGCATCCCGCCATCCGGGATGAATGGAGACGCAGGATCGACGATATCGGCCGCGGGGACGGGCGGGCCATCGTCATATCGGATGTCCCGCTTCTGATAGAGGTCGGCTGGCACGAAGAGATGGATATCGTGATCCTCGTTCATGTGCCACCCGACGTGCAGGTAGAACGGATCATGAAGAGAAACGGCTACACGGAGGGAGAGGCACGGGACCGCCTCCGGTCCCAGATGCCCCTGGATGAGAAGATCCCCTTTGCCGACTTCGTCATACACAATGAAGGCACCCCGGAGGAGGCCGAGGCGGCCGTTGAAGAGATATGGAAGGAACTCGTGAAGAGAAACCGCTCGCACAATGACAAGGAGATGAACCAATGACAGGGGAAAATGTACAGACGGATTTCAACGCCGAGGTATCACAGCCGCAGATCGATCCTTCAACCTACGTTCACCCCCTGGCCTCGGTCATAGGCGGGGTCATCCTTGGAAAGAACATATTGGTATCCCCGATGGCGTCCCTTCGCGGTGACGAGGGACAGCCCCTCTTCATAGGGGATGATTCAAATGTCCAGGACGGGGTTGTCATCCACGCGCTTGAGACGGAGATGAACGAGACAGCGGTCGAGGAAAACCTGCTCGTGGTCGATGGAGTGCGGTACGCCGTCTATGTGGGCAGGAGGGTCTCTCTCGCCCACCAGGTCCAGATACACGGCCCGACCGTGGTGCATGACGCGATACCTTTGTCGGGATGAAGACCCTGGTCTTTAAATCCAGGGTGGAGGCGGGGTGTGTCATAGAACCCGGCTGCCTCCTCATGGGGGTTATCGTACCGGACCACCGGTATGTACCCGCGGGTTCAATTATAAAGACACAGGAGGATGCGGACGGGCTCCCCGAAATCACGGAAGACTATCCGATGAAGAATATGAACAGAGGTGTCGTCCATGTGAACACCTCTCTGGCAAAGGGATACCTTAAATAGGGACAGCTGTCCCTATTTATCTATTTATCTACAGGCGCCCCGCCCTCTTCAGGGCCTCTCTGAAGGTTTCGTAAAATGCATCGTTGTCGGCAATGCCCCGCTGTATGATAGCACCCGCTTCGCCGATATTCTCCCGGTTGATGACAAGGTTGACGCTCCTTCCAAAGGCGGCCATGTTATCCATTGTGCGGACGGTTGTACTGAGCAGCACCACGAAGATATTCCTCCGGACACCCATGGGAAGATGCCGGATATGGGCCAGGACATCGTCCTCATTCGGACCCTCGCCCACGGTGATCAGGTCATACAGATGAAACCGCATACTCTTCAGGGCATCAGGGGCGTCGGCGACCTTCGTAACGCGATACCCCATCACCTCCAGGACAGCACCGAGCTTTTCCAGGGCAACGGGGTCGGACTCACAGACAAGAGCGGTCGTTCCCCCCTCCAGGACAAAATCGAACGGCTTGTTAGACGCGTCGTATGACCCAGCCTGTATCGCATCAGATGTCTTCTTCTCGTCCATCCATCCCTCCCCTACCACTCTACCTCAAGATCTTTTATCTCCGTTGTGGCCTCACCCTTTGCGCTCTTGATCGAATCGATTCCGCGTCCCACGACCCCCTTTGTCGTCGCGTACGACAGGGCCGTCTCCTCAGTGATGACCCCGTCCCGGTACAGACCGATAATATAGTCATCAAAGGTCACCATGCCGAAGGCGTGTCCAGCCTCTATGATCTCCTGAAAGGTTCTCCCCTCCTTCTCCCCGTGAAGGATGGTGTCCTTGACCCGTAGATTGGACTTTAAGATCTCAAAGGCGGCAACTCTCCCCCCGCCTATCCGGGGAAGAAGCCTCTGGCAGATGATCCAGCGAATCGTGTCGGCCAGACGCGCCCTGATCTGAGCCTCCTCCTCCTGAGAAAACATGCCCGCAATACGGTTAATCGTCTGCCCCGCATTCATCGTGTGGAGGGAGCTGAAGACGAGGTGCCCGGTCTCAGCGGCGCTGAGACCGATCTCCATCGTCTCACGGTCACGCATCTCTCCCACAAGGACCACCTTGGGCGCCTGTCTCAGAGCGGCACGGAGTCCGCTCGCAAAGCTTGTAAAATCAACGCCGAGCTCTCGTTGATTGAAGGTTGCCCTCTTATGCTGGTGTTTGTATTCAACGGGGTCTTCGAGGGTTATGACGTGAACGGGCCGCTTTTCGTTTATCTCGTTCAGGATGGCCGTCAGCGATGTGGTCTTCCCGGTTCCTGTCGCCCCGGCGAAGAGGACAAACCCGTTTTTTTCCTCCGGTATCTCGGACAGCACCTCGGGGAGGCCTAACTCCTCGCAGGTAGGAACCCTGTCTTCCAGCTTTCTCAGGACGGTGGAATAGGTATCGCCCCGGGAGAATATATTGATCCTGAATCGCGCCTTGCCGTGCACTTCATAGGAGGCATCACAGGAACCCTCCTCAACCAGGGCCCGCATAAGGGTGCGATCACGATTGATGAAATTCAGCGCGAATATCTCCGCCTGGAAGGGGGTGATCTCGGGAGGGGAAAAATCCATCTCGACAACCGTCAGTTCGCCGGAGCTCTCAACCTGGAGCGGTTTCCCCACCGTGATATTCAGGTCGGAGATATCATTACGGGAATCAAGCATGCGGGCAAGTATGTAGTCGATCTCCTGTTTTCTCATGGCAACCCTTCCTTCTTACCCGATACATTGAGAGGTGTAAGTAACTGCCGTTATTTGTCATTTCGACCGCAGGGAGCTATAGTGCCCGTCAGGGTGAAATCTTACCGGGCCTGCACAATTATAAGATTTCCCCCTAACGGGGACTATAGCTCGTCGCGAGCGCTCCTCGAAATGACGAAATTGAAAGCGCTCATGGTTCATCGCAACTCTTCAGGCATCCAACCTTCTCCCTCGAGCCCTATACCTCTGTAAAATCAGATGGGGGCACCTTCAAGAAAGACCTGAACTTCATCTTGTCATTGGCCTTGATATATGCCTCTTCGACTCCGATCCACCCCTTCTGCAGAAGATCCATAATGGAATCGTCAAGGAGCTGCATGCCGTACTTCTTTCCCGTCTGTATCATGGAGGGAATCTGAAAGGTCTTGGACTCCCTGATAAGATTGCGTACCGCCGGGGTGGCGATCATTACCTCAAGCGCGGCACAACGGCCCGGTTTATCCACACGCTTGAAGAGGACCTGGGCCAGGACAGCGCGTATGCCGTCCGCCAGTGTTGATCGTATCTGCATCTGCTCGCTGGCGGGGAATACCTCTATCAAGCGGTCTATCGTCTTTGGCGCGCTCGATGTATGAACGGTCCCGAATACGAGATGTCCGGTCGAGGCCGCTTCAACGGCAAGAGAGATTGTCTCAAGGTCTCTCAGCTCACCCACCAGTATGATATCGGGGTCCTCCCTCAGGGCGCCACGGAGGGCAGAGGCGAAGGATCCGGTGTGCAGCCCCACCTCTCTCTGATTGACGATGCACTCCCTGCTCTCATGGACAAATTCGATAGGGTCCTCAATGGTAATGATATGGTCCTTACGCGTGCGATTCGCCTCATCAATAATGGCGGCCAGCGTTGTGGATTTACCGCTCCCGGTCGGTCCGGTCACAAGGACAAGCCCCCTCGGAAGCGATGCGAGCTTGGTGGTGACGGGAGGGAGGCCTAACTGCGCCGTTGTAAGAATCTTGCTGGGGATCTCTCTGAATACGGCCGCCACACCCACCCTCTGCTGGAAGAAGTTGGCACGATAGCGTGCAAGGGTTGGTATCTCGTATGCGAAATCCACATCGCCCGTTTCTTCAAACTGTTTGATCTTATGCTCCGGTGTTATCTCATACAGCATGGCCTTCAGCGCATCGCTCTCCAGGGGAGGATATTTTATCCGTTCTATCTCACCCCTGATCCTCAGGGCGGGCTGCTGCCCGGCAATGAGATGGAGATCGGATGCGCCCTGTTCATTCATCAGCTTAAAGAAAGCGTCTATCTTTGCCATATCGGTTCCCTTCCCTGACGTACTGTTATAGTATCGGTAAGATATAGAAAAAAATGAATCGTTGTCAAGAAATAAGAAGGCCGGGGCAGAGATACCTTCCCCCATGAATGCGGAGGTCTTGCGGAGATGATCCCCTTTCATGAAAGGGAATGTATCGTTGTTCTCACTCCACCATCCTGAACTTGAGCGTGAAGATTGTCCCCTTCGGTTTTCCTTCAATAATATCTTTTAATCAGATATACTCTCATAAAAATATCTACCATATTTTCAGTCGGAAAAGCACATTAAATGGCCGCTTCATTTGTTTTTCTTTCTTCCATCAGATATA
>JAFCZZ010000148.1 GCA_019314085.1 Deltaproteobacteria bacterium
TGCACGCCCTCAATATGGAGTCCGGAGGGATCACCTCTCCCGGGAGGGCGGGTGACACCGCTCAGGACTGGGCCTTTGTCTCAAAGGTGCAGGGTGCGATAGAGCGTGTGGAAAGGCTCCGCGTGCGGATCCGGGAGGATCTGGACACTGCGGCCCAGCGCACGACATGCCGCGAGGCGCTGGATCGTATGGGGATCGATCCCGCGGCATTTCGGGGGGCGCGGCTGGTGAGGATGGTCTTCGGGACCGTGGAGGACACCGAATGGGAGCCCTCGGTTGGAGAAAAATTTATGGTGTCCAAAGAAGGTGTCTCGGTCTGCGGCGTTGCCCTTCCGGCGGACCTCTCCGCTCTGCTCCAGTTTCTCAAGGGATACGGTTTCACGGACCGCTCCGATCAGATCACGGGGGCCTCGGCCGAGGCCCTGGAACGCCGCATGGACACCCTGAAAAATCGGCTTGCGACCCTCGATAGATATATGGAAAACCTGCGCGGCACGGCGGGGCGAACCCTCCTGGAGATGTACGGCCCCTACCGGGAATACGGGGAGGTATTCACGGCGATGAAGCTGTCCCTCTTCTCATCGAAGGCCCTCTTCATATCGGGCTGGATGGATGAGAAGGACCGGGATCGGCTTCTCGGTATCCTCCGGGGGATATGCGGTGACCGGTTCATCGCTGCGGTCTCCGACCGGAGGGACCCCGACGCCCCGGTACGCCTGATGAACAGCCGGCTGCTCAAGCCATTCGAACTCCTCGTGAAGACGATGGGGATGCCGTCGAACAGTGAGATAGACCCCACGCCGCTGACGGCCGTCACCTTTGTTATCATGTTCGGATTGATGTTCGGCGATCTCGGTCAGGGACTCGTCATTGCCCTCGGCGGTCTGATCCTCAGGCGAATCGCGAAAAAGAAAGGGGAGACCGAATCGACCCTCGATCAGGCCGGGGGAATCCTGATCGCGTGCGGTATCTCCGCCGCTCTCTGCGGCATACTCTACGGCAGCATCTTTTCGAGTGAGCACCTCATTCCCGCGCTCCTGTTTCACCCCATCGAGGAGATCATGTCCCTCTTTTCCCTGACCATACTCCTGGGGGCCCTCTTCATCAGTATCGGTCTCGCCGTCAACGTCATGAATAACCTCATGGACGGGAATTATACCGAAGCCCTCCTTGAGAAGAAGGGGCTCGCCGTCTTCATCCTCTACATTGCCATCATCACCCTCGCCGTGAGGTACGCCGTCACCGGGCAGGGTCCCGCGCGGTGGGTGGCCGGCGTCTTCATCGCGGCGCCCCTGGTCATCTTCTCCCTCCGGGGAGTCCTCGGGCCCTTCCTTTTCAAGTCTCCCCGACCGCACAGCGCGGTCGAATACATCATCGAGACCTGTGTGGAGATCCTGGAGATCGGGCTGAGTATGATCGCGAACACCGTCTCATTCATCCGGGTTGGAGCCTTCGCCCTCTCTCACGCGGGCTTAAGTATCGTGACATACACCCTCGCCGGGATCGTCGACCCGGCCATGACCTCTGTCGGCGCCGTCACCATCATCATCGTGGGGAACATCTTCATCACCGGTTTCGAGTGCCTCATCTGTCTGATCCAGTCGATGAGGCTCGAATATTACGAGTTTTTCAGTAAATTTTTTAGGGGGGACGGGGTGGGCTTCGCCCCCTTCACACTCAAGACAAAGATCTCGGAGGTGTAGGATGACCAGGAATAAAAAGGCGAAAATTTCTCTATTGGTGTGTCTCATCGTGGGTGCTCTCTTCCTCTTCCCGGCTGTGATGCTGGCGACCGGGGAGGAGGCGGCCGAGGTCGCTATGGAAGGAGGATGGCTGGGGCTGGCATACATATCCGCCGCGCTGGCCGTTGGACTGGCCTGTATCGGGAGCAGTTTTGCCGTTGCCCGGATCGGTTCGGCGGGGATCGGGGCCATGAGTGAGAATACGGAACTGACGGGGAGGGTCCTTATCTTTCTCGGCCTGGCCGAAGGTATCGCCATATACGGCCTTATTATCGCGATCATGATCCTGAACAAACTGTAGCATGAAGAAAATATACATCATCGGTGACATGGATACGGTAAGCGCCTTCCGCCTCTCGGGGGTGGAGGGGGTAGTCTCCGTCAGAGACGACGCGCCCTCCTGCCTCGAAGAGGTCGTCAAAAAAGGGACGGCGGGGATCGTAATGATGACGAGTGGGCTTACCGGGGACCTCCAGGAGAGGATAACCCAGATCAACCTCGCCATGGAGGGACCCGTGGTTATCGAGATACCCGGCATCGATGAGACGGAGGGACCTCGCAGGTCTGTCGTGGGCTACATAGCCGAGGCCCTCGGCATCTCCCTCGAGTCGTAGGAAAGGATTTGGTATGAAGCAGCCGCCGCTGGAAGAGTCGATCCGAAAGGAATCAGAGGAGACAATTCACGCCATCAGGGAGAAAGAGAACCTGGAGATCAAGGGGCTGGATGATGCCTGCGCCACCGAGCTGGAGGCCTTCAGGAAGAAGACCGAGGCCGAAGACAAGGCGAAGCTCGAGCAGGAACTGTCCCGGCTGGAGAGCAAAGCCATCCTCGAACGCAAGAAACTCAATCTGCGCGGTCTCGATGACTTTATGGTCCGCATGGTGAAGGAGGCCGTACAGATCATACGGACCGGCCCTCGCTATAAGACATTCCTCCTGGACCGGGTGCGCGATGCCGTCGGCGAGATACAGGGGGGGATCGAGGTGTACCTGCAAAAGGAGGACCTCGTCTTTGAAGAGGAGATCATGAAGACCGTCAGGAAGGCGAGGCGAAAATCCGATGCCGCGCTGCACGAAGACGCCGCGATACAGTGGGGCGGATGCACCATACGCGACGAGTCGAACGGGCGTATCTTCAACAGCACCATCGAGAGGATCTATTACCGGAGATCTCCGACGATCCGCCGGGAGATCATGAAGATTCTGAATGAAAAGGGCGTTTTTTTTAAATGATGGGAGCACGGACGTGGATGATAAGCTGACAGGGAAAGTGATGCCGGTGAACGGCCTGGATAATGGGGGCCCGGACGCGGATGGTATGCTGACAGGGAGGGTGATATCGGTGAACGGCCCGATCGTCAAGGCGGCGGGCCTGCAGGGGATACGGATGTTCGACATCGCCGAGGTGGGACCCGACCGCCTCATCGGCGAGGTGATACGGCTGATCGAGGATGTCACCGTCATACAGGTGTACGAGGACAACACGGGCCTCAGGCCGGGGGATTGGGTGATATCCTACTGCAGGCCGCTGTCGGTCCTTTTGGGGCCCGGCCTCATCGCGAACATCTATGACGGGATCCAGCGCCCTCTCGTCGGTATCTCCGAGATGTGCGGGCACTATATCAAAAAGGGGATCAAGCTGTCCCCCCTCGATGTTGACAAAAAGTGGGAATTCAGGCCCCTGATCGAGGCCGGGGTCGAGGTGAAGGAGGGTGATCTGATCGGAGAGATACCGGAGAGTCCCCTTGTCATGCACAAGGTCCTCATCCCCCCCGGTGTCTCCGGCAGGCTGACCTCCATCGCCCCCCCCGGCCAGTACACGATAGAGGACGAGGTATATACCGTCGAGAACAGCACCGGCGAACACCTGGGGAAGCTGGCCGCCTACTGGCCGGTGCGCAAGCCGAGGCCGAGCAGGCGCAACAAGAAGCCCTTCATCCCCCTCATGACGGGGCAGCGGGTCATCGACACCTTCTTCCCCATCGCCAGGGGGGGGACGGCCACCATCCCCGGGGGGTTCGGAACGGGGAAGACCATGACCCAGCACGCCCTGGCGAAGTGGTGCAACGCCGATATCATCGTGTACATAGGCTGCGGAGAGCGCGGCAACGAGATGACCGACGTCCTGACGGATTTCCCGAAGCTCGTCGACGAGCGGAACGGGAGACCCCTGATCGAACGGACGGTCATGATCGCCAACACATCGAACATGCCGGTCCCCGCCCGCGAGGTGAGCATCTACACCGGGGTGACCATCGCGGAATACTACCGCGACATGGGATACAGCGTGGCGGTGATGGCCGATTCCACCTCCCGGTGGGCCGAGGCCCTGCGGGAGCTCGCCAGCAGGCTCGGAGACATGCCCGCGGAGGAAGGATTCCCTCCCTACCTGGCGACCAGGCTCGCCGAGTTCTACGAACGGGCGGGCTTGGTGGAGACCCTCTCGGGGGCCGACGGTGATATTAGTATCATTGGAGCGGTCTCACCCCCCGGGGGGGACTTCTCCGAGCCCGTCACCCAGCACACCTCGCGCTTTGTGCGGTGCTTCTGGGCGCTGGACAAGATCCTGGCCGACGCGCGCCACTACCCCTCCATCAGTTGGACAGACAGCTACACCGAGTACCTTGAAGATATCGAGGGGTGGTGGAAGGACCTGGACGACCAGTGGCTCGCGATCAGGGGGCAGGTCATGGGGATCCTCCTCGAGGACAACCGGCTCCAGCAGGTCGTGAAGCTCGTCGGGAGCGACGCCATGCCGCCGGCCCAGCAGTTCACCCTCTTCGTGGCGGAGATGATCAAGAACGCCTTTCTCCAGCAGAACTCCTTCGATCCGGTCGACAAGTACTGCCCCCCCGAGAAACAGCTCAAACTCCTGAAGACCATCCTGGATCTGTACACGAAGGGGGGGGAGTTGGTGAAGGGCGGGGTGAGCGTCAAGGAGATAGGCGCGCTGGAGGTGGTCTCGGAGATGGTACGGCTCAAATCTGAGGTCCCGAACAACGAACTCGAACGGATCGACGACTACCGGAAACGCCTCGCGCAGGGGCTCGATTCGCTGAAAGAGAAGACAGGAGAGGTATAGATATGGCCGCTGAGATTGAGTACACGAACCTTTCCGGGATCTCCGGCCCCCTGATCTTCGTCGAGGGTGTCAAGGGTGTCGGCTTCGGCGAGATCGTGGAGATCCGGGACAACTCGTCCGAGATACGGATAGGACAGACCCTCGAGGTGGACGAAGACCGCGCCATCGTCCAGGTCTTCGAGGGGACAAGCGGGCTTTCTGTCAAGGGGACAAAGGTTACCTTCACGGGAAAGTCGCTCGAGATCCCCGTGCACCGCGATATGCTCGGG
>JAFCZZ010000149.1 GCA_019314085.1 Deltaproteobacteria bacterium
TCCAAGACGGTGCCTGCTGGCTGACCACGCACCTAAGACTGGTGCGGTCCTTACCAACCTTCCGCTTCTTTGTGTGAAGTGCGTGCGATCGCAGTGAAGAGTCTCCACCGAACGGTATGCGCATGAGCTGCGCGCCGTTCCTTGCCAGTCTACCGCTACCTCTATGCGCGTCTGCTCGATGCGTTGGTTAGGCACAACGTCAGAGACTCAGGAGAGCTTGGGAGTGAACTGAAGTGCAGCGCCAGACTCCAGCATCTCCTGCACAGTGGCCATTTTCCTCAGCACTGCAGGAGACGGCTCGTCCCCACCCTCAAACAGCGACAGTTGCGACCCAGCGAGTCTGCGCCCCGCATATGTCCACATGCCGAAGTAGGCCAACACGTCAGCGAGCAAGACGCCAGGCCAATCACAAGAAGAAGCGACAACAACAACATCTTCCACGAGCGTGTAGCCCCGGGACTTAACCGCCTTCTTAATCGCGGCCGATAGTTCGGGCGGCTTGATCTCGTCCTTATTGTCCGCATACACGGCAACTAGGTCCTTGCCGGCCGCCTTGCCGGCTAGCGCAAGACAGCGGGAGACAGCTTGACCAACGAGGTCGAGATGCTGCTTGACCCCGCCGCCTTTGTCAGTCCAGGCAATGGAACAACTGACGCGTGCATTGGCCTTGCTTACGGTCGCAGCCACCATACTGCTGGCGGCGTCTACCCGCTGCTCCGTCGTAACGCTCGTATCGCCCTTGGTGGACGAGAAGATGACAGACCCTTTGAACTCATGGTCCCTGCACCAATCGCAGTCATCAAGTGCCTTGTCGATGGCATGTCGCACACGGTTGTACTTCGTCGCATCGACAGCCACGGCGCATACCGCATAGAAGCCTGGGACATGCGTCGAGTTCTCTGTCTCGTCGATGAACACAAGTCTCATACCGAGCCCCCAACTCAGCGGTGAGCACGAAGGAGTACACGTTTGTGCCTAACGTTTTGCGCGTAACCTGCGCGACGTGCGATCTCAGTCTACCGCTACCTCAGTGCGCGTCTGGTTGACGCGCTGGTTAGGCCTCAAACCACTGGTTCTGGAGGATATCGGTGAAGCGAGAATCTCGCAATGTGCAGCTAGAAGTACCAGGTGTTACCGCAGTTCGTGCAGTGCGCGCGAGTCGCCTTCTCCTTGCGAGAGAGCCCAGTGGCAAGAATCGAAACCCCGCCGGTGAGAACCGCTGCCGTCGCCTTGCCGCCGCTTACGCCCTTCTTCTGCTTCACCCGACGGGTGTTCACGGTGCCTTGGGCCTGGCAATGTGGGCACGCCATGGCTGCGGATCCTCTCAGAACCGTCGACGGAGACCCTGCCTGATAGCTCTGCGGAGCAGGGAACGAAGATTCGAACCAGGCTCGCGCCTGTTCGCTCACCCAGAAGATGTGTCCGGCCTGCGCGTACCCACGCATGTGATCCATAGTGACCGGTACGCCTCCGATTGAGAAGGCGGTTGCATTCTCGTCGTAGGTCACGGGCCGTCCGTCGGAGTACTTCCCCAGTTCCATCCTCGCTCCCTTCGAGCAGAAGTGCGGAGCTGCATGGCCCGCGCCTCCTGATTGCCCCCTGCGGTAGGCCTAACGGTTTGCGCGTAACCTGCGCGCTGCTTTCCTTGCCATTGTACCCGGGCGATGTGACGCGCCAGGTTGACGCGCTGGTTAGACGCACACGCCATCACTAGCCTTCGTACTTCTCGAAAGCGTCCTTGATCTCGTTTCGCACGCGAGCCGTGCGTCCGTCCTCATTTCGAACATATAGCTGAGTCTGCGGGTCATACGTGTATCCGAAGAGGTCAAGAAGCACCTTGGCATCATCACGAGGGATGGCAAGTCGCTTGGCCAACTCGACTCGATCCCAACTCGCACGATCGACCACGAATCGAACAATGTCCTCTGGTCTCGCACTAACATCGCGCCAGTTCTCGTACCGCGTCTTCAGAACCTTGAATCCCCGGACAGCAAAAGTCCCGAGGCCAAGAACGGTTAAAATGTGTTCGAGGACTTCGAAGAACTGGGGCCAGTTCATTGGTGGTATGCCGTTACCCCACTGGCCCGTCTTGTGAACCCGAATCTCGGTAGGATCGCCGATGAGACCAGCTGCGTGACTCTCGATGAGGTTTGCGAAGGTTACCGTGTCCCACTCTCCTTGGGGCACCCACCACCGTAGCGCACCAGAGTCATCGGCAACCGTCAGGTGGTCGCCATGCATATCGGGAAACATGCGGCCGTAGAACTCATGAAGCTCGTGGCCGAAGACGAGAGTCACACTCATTAGGTCTGGATCCGAGAGACCGAAGTCGCGCTCAACATCTGCAATGATCGCGCGGAGAGTAGTCTTCTCGTGAACAAGAAGCGACTTGGAGGGATCAATAAGGTCGAGGAGTGACATGTCTGGCATGTCGTCCATAGAACCGGGTGATTCCCTTCCGCCAACCCGAATCGTGTAGCTAGTCACAGCTCCCCCTCGTTGCGTCTAACGGTTTGCGCGTAACCAGCAGGGCGCTACGCACGATTCCTACCTGAGTCTACCGTCCTTGCGCCCTGTCTGTGTTGACGCGCTGGTTAGACCCCCACTTGATGCTGAACTCAGTTGTGGGAAACCCGAGCCCTTGCGCCCTTGAGTGAGTTCGCCACCCAAGTGAGAGCGTGACTCCGAGTCCGCGGTTTCTTGGTGACAACAATTCGGACATCACGATCAAGAGCATTCAAGTAGCGCATCAGTCGCTCAAGCGAGTAGCCGTCAAGGCGCCCGCGGAAGAGGTCAGAAACCTTGGGCTGAGTGGTACCAAGAATCTGAGCGGTCTCAGACTGAGTCAGGTGTCTGTGAGTGGCAATGCTGACAATCTGACGAGCAAGCGCAGCTTTCGCAATCAGCTCGTCAGAATCGGCAAGGCCTAGATCGGCGAATACGTTACCTGAACTAGTCTCATAATCGGTCTGCTTGCGAGTCATCGCTTGTCACCCTTTCTTGGACTACGACGCTTCGCGTGCTGCTCGCGTGCGATGTCGAGTCGGCCCTTGATCAAATCGATGTCCGGTTTCGGCGTTGTCGCGCCTCGCTTGGACTTCTTCTGGAATGCGTGCAATACATAGACCACGTCGCCGAGACTCACGGTGTAGACCGTCCGATACGTATCGCCATCGAAGTCATCGACCACCTCGAGCACGCTCGCGCCCCGAAAGCCCTTGAGTGGCTTCGCGGCAACATGCTTGTCACCGACCTGTGCCTGGTAGAGAGCGAAGCCCATGGCCTGCCGTACCTCCTCGGGGAACCCGCACAGGTCCTTCTTCGAGGACGCAATCCACACGAGTTCCTTGGTGCGCGTGTCGCTCATGGGTGCATTATCCCAAAACTGGGATACTTATTCAAGTGGTGGGGTCTAACAGTTTACGGATGAGCTGCGCGCCACTCCATTCTCAAGTCTACCGCTAGCGTTGTGCGCGTCTGCTCAATCCGTTGGTTAGGCAGAACTTGACTGCTCGAGAATCTCGCCTATCCGCTTCGAAACATCTGCAAAATTCATGTCTGAAGGGTTGCTGGCCGCCTGCTTCATAATCTCCACCATTTGAGGCATGCACTGCATCTTGTGAGCTTTCTTAAGAAGCGGCGTAAGTGTGCTCTCAAACTCACTGTTGGATATAAACTGGCTGTACTCCTTCTTGCGCCGCTGCAGGTGAAGACCCCTTGCCCGGGCGAGGGACGAGAGCACTCCTATGACAACGGCCTTGTCGTTCTTGCCCTCGCGCTGAAGGAAGAGCCTCATTTTGTTGTAAATCTCTGAGTGCTCCATCGTCTGTACGCTGAAATCACTGAGCTGGTTTGGATAGCCGTCATTGAGAAGACGGTTGAACTCGGACCACGCTTCATCGTTCCTGCCAGCGGCTTGCAGGTACAAGGGAAGCCTAAGGTACGTATCTACTGTGTAGGTTGTCTGGCCCTTAGCAATCTCAGCGTAGGCAGCGCGTAGTGACTCAATTGCCTGATCCAGGTTGCCTTCTCGCTTCTGACTTGTGGCAAGCTTTAAGCGTTCGCCAGGCCCCTTGGCTCTGACCTTGGCGCCTGAGCGCACAGCATTGTCTTGGCTAAACCATTTGCGAAGCATTGCGAATCCCCCCGTCTCTGCCTAACGTCGTGCGGATGAGCTGCGCGGCAGCTCCTTGCCATTGTAGCCGTCAGCGTTGGCGCGTCTGCTCAATCCGCTGGTTAGTGAGCCGGCTCCTCGTCCCACAGTCTCAGTGGCAGTGGTGCCAGGAAACGGACCGAATCCTCATCGCGACCGTGAACTAGCACAACACCGTCCCGCATCAGGTCACGCGTGACATCCGGCCACTGTCCAAGAATCGCCACCCTTAGTTCCGAAAGTCCATCGGTCCACGCAGGTGTGTGAGTCGCTAGCACGTGAACATGCATCCCCTCCACCAGAGTCAGAACCGCGAGCTTGCCGCCATGAGCCTGCGTGTAGTCAAAATCCTGGCCATCAGGAATGACGCAGATGCTAACCACCGTCATCAGTTCGGAATCGGCTGGAGGTTCGACGAAGAGGACACGCTTCTTCCAGCCGATGCGATCCGTGGCAGTCAAATACAGGGCCGGCTCCAGTAGCAGGATTCGGAACGCGACTACCGGTTCTCGTTTCCACCCAAGTGGGGGGGTCCATTTCGCCACAGCCCTGTCGCTGCCAGTAGATACGTCATGCGTCGATTGCAGGTCTGCGAGACGCCAGCGCCCTGACTGATGGAGGCTCACCTTAGACTGCTGGAAGTTGTCGCGTCCCCCGATGTAGATGTCGCCATCCTTGGATGTGGTGATCTTCCAGGAGTTGGTGCTAGGCCCCAACGGAGTCCCCACAGCGAACCTGCATGTTCGTCCACCGTGGGGCAACTCAAGACCGACGCGGTCGAAGACATCCATCGGTACCCCCCGTCACAAGAGGTCTCACTAACGGTATGCGCATGAGCTGCGCGTCGTTCCTTGCCCAGTCTACCGCTCTCTCTATGCGCGTCTGCTCGATGCGTTGGTTCGGTGAGCGATAGGCACGCTTAGCAACCGGCATCATGCCTTCCGCTTCTTTGTGTGAAGTGCGTGCGATCGCAGGGAAGAGTCTCCACCGAACGGTTTGCGCGTAACCAGCAGGGCGCTACGCGCGATTCCTACCTGAGTCTACCGCTCCTTGCGCCCTGTCTGTGTTGACGCGCTGGTTAGCCAGCGGAGCACACAGGAGCCCGCCGCCGAGCTAGATCATGCGGCTCTGGCCAAATCCCAGCACCTTCAGGCAATGCGGACAGAAGTACATCACGTTCTTGCCTTCGACGAAGCCTGAGCCCTTGGTCCTCATGTAGACCTCGGACAGCTCCTGCCCACAGTGAGGACAGCGCGACGATAGATCATCCCGCTTCACAACGCTGAATGGCATATCCGGCATAATGTCTCCTCCCGGGTCATAGCGTGGTCCAGCGTGATAGCCGACTGCAAAGAACAACATGCTCCTGCGGCTAACAGTATGCGCATGAGCTGCGCGTCGTTCCTTGCCCAGTCTACCGCTCTCTCTATGCGCGTCTGCTCGATGCGTTGGTTCTGTAAGTACCGCCACCGACGGTACCGAAGG
>JAFCZZ010000150.1 GCA_019314085.1 Deltaproteobacteria bacterium
GGCGGCGGCGAAGGAGGCCCATCCTGACGCGCCTGGTGGGAGCGATGAGGCGTTTAGGAGGCTGGACGAGGCAATGAACAGGATCTGCCAGGCAAGAGGGATTAAAAAATGATTCTGTTAAGAGGCGGGGGAATGATCGAGGTCACATATAGATGTCGTGACTGCAAGAAGCATGAGGAGATCAAGTGCGAGGGCCTGCTTCTCCTGTGCAAGGGGAAGGACGGCAGCCTCCGACGAACTATGCATCACCTATCACGTGCCGAGGTGGTGGGGATGATGGTAAATGCCATATGGGAGATGCTCAAAAAGTGATTCTGCCGCTTCAGAATAGTTGTCTTGGACTGTTGACACAGGCGCAGTTTTTTGGTAGTCTCAGAGACATATGGAGAAGGCGTCGCAGGTGATCTTAGACCGCTTCAATCAAGACCTCTCCGGGAGCGATGAGCACACCAGGAGGGACAGGCGGTTTTATGCAATGAAGTTCTTGGAGTTCGCACAAGACAGGCCTCTCAGCGAGTGGAACAAGGCCCTGGTGCAGGCATTTCAACGGCATCTTGAGAAGGAAGGCTATGCGCCGGGAACGATTCGGAAGGCTCATGGGATCGTAAAGAGGGTTTTTGACGCGGCCAAAGCTGTTCACGAGGCCGAGAGGATAAGGCTCATCTCGGAAGTCAACCCCAACGACCCCGCGGCGGTGGCCCAGATACTCAAGGCCATATCTCTGCCCGGGCCGATGTGGGATGTGGGGAAAAGGGGGACTCCCCGTGTTGAGAAAAGCGATATGGTTACGCCTGCCCACACAATTGAGGAGGTTGCGAGAATGGTAGCGGCGGCGAAGGAAGGGAAACTGGAGCTGGCTGAAGTGAGCTTCCTGGGCCTTGCGTCGGTTTACGGACTCAGGCGTCAGGAGCTTGCCAGGGTGTTGCCAGCGGATATAGACTACTCCGCCAAGACCATGTTTATCAGAACCTGCAAGGGCGGCGAGCAGCGGGAGCAGCTCCTGGCCAATGAGCTCATCCCCTATTTCCAAAGGTATGGCTTCTCCGAGCACTACTCACTGTCCAAGCTGTCCGAACTTTACCGCCGGGTCTGTGTCAAGGCTGGAGTGGAGCTCAGGGACGGCGCCGGTTGGCACAGCTTTAGACGCTTGCTTGACACCCTCCTTGTTGACAGCTTTGGGGAACTCTATGCGCACATTTTCCTGCGGTGGAAGCTCTCAAGTTCTTCGCTGATGGAGGAGCGTTACTATTCCAGGGATCCGCTTGAGGTTGACGGGGAGGTGCTGCGGGGACACCCGGTATTGGAGCTCTGGCGATGAATTGTCCGTGCTTTAACCGAGCGATTGGAGGCAACGATGGCGAGAAAGAAGCGCAGCGAGAAAGCCGTAATGAGAGCTGTAGCGGTTGAGCCGAGGCCGGTAACTCCCCAAGCCCCTGCTGAGGTGAAGGAGACGCTCAGTGCGCTCTGCCCGGTGTGCGGGAGGGCGATTCCTCACAGCCGAGCAGTTCGGGTGCAAGGGGTGAAGGTGGGCGGGGTCGGCTACTTCGAGGCGATCTCCTGGGATTCGGGTAAACCTTTCGGCGTGGCATCGGCAATCACTGGCAGGGGAAGTTTCAAGGACTGGCGATACATCACGCCGGTGGATCGCCCCCGCCGAGGTCGAGGCATTGCGAACCCCCCCGACCCGCCCCTGAACCTGGCTGAGTGGCCATGCCGATTGGTATTAGCCATGCTGGGCTGAGAGTGCGACTCCTCGGCTCACGATGCTGCTTGCCTCAGTGGCGATCACGCCGAGCTCTACGCTTCCAGCCAACAGTCGCCCATATCCAGGATGGCTATACGGAATTCCCAAAAGAGTTCCATAAAACTATTGACAACGGCGGTAGTTTGTGGTATGGTGATGCTGGAGGTGCTGCTATGGGCTATCGGCGGATCACCTTGCGAAGGATGCCGCCAGAGACCCGAAGGCTTGCCAGGCTAATCAACGACCTGGATAGCGTCAACCGCCGACTAAAGAATTATCTGGCGGTGGTGCAGGAGCTGGAGCTTTGGGCGAAGGCGGCGCAGGCCAGAAAAAAGGCGGAGGGCGAAGGTGAAGGCGAAGATCGTTAGCGACATCGGGGAGACCTTGACCACCATCCCGCTTGATCCCCACACATTCAAGACAGGCAGCGTGGGCTTTGTGGGGCGGGAAAAAATCAGCGACAATGGCAAGCGGTATCAGGTGCAAGTTCAGGTGGTGGAGATAGGGAGCAAGCGAAAAAAGGCATAGCTCCCCGTGATAGGGGGGATCGGCGATCCCCTCTTTGACGGGGAGCTATGTTTTAGGGGGTGAAAGAATGAAGGTCTTTGAAGTCGGCTACGATGAGAAGTGTGGCGGTTGCAACTGGTATGTCGGCAAGGTTTACCTGATGGCTGATACCGAGGATGATGCATCGGCGATTTACGGGGAGAACGAGCGGGGGCTTTGCGGGGAGTGCCTTGCCGATATGCTAGCAGAGGAAGGCTATGAGATAGTGCCGAAGGGCAGTGTCATCTTGGGCGGAAGGGAACGGGCGGAACTGTCGGACGGCTTGGACAAACTCCTTGACCTCGAAGCGAAACAGGACGGCAAGACCCTGAGCGACCAGCAGTTTGCTCTTATGGAGGGGGTTTTGCGGAAGCTGGGGAGCGATGAAAGTCCGCATTGACCATATAGCCTATGACGCACCGACCAAGCGGGATCACCTGATGAAAGTTCCCCGTCAAGCTCTTTACATCAGCCAAGAGGATCAATACCGAGAGCCAAGGGATGATGCAGAGCTTGTTGACGCTTTTCTTAACCGCTCGGTCAGGGATGGTAAAATCCTCGCCTCTTCAGGGATAGTCTGTGATGCCTGTAGCGAGCCGATACCTTATGCCTATGTTTGGGTGCTCGTGTTGGGGGGATACCCTTGGGGGGTGGTCTGTGAACGGTGCAGGCAAGCGCATTGGGCGGATAAGCCCGCCTATGTGCTCCTTGTTGAATCTCTAAGCTGAAAGGGGGGGCTATGGCAACAAGGGGATGTGTAGCGGTAAAGCGAGGTAGCGGATGGATCGGCGTCTATAATCACTGGGACAGCTACCCGTCAGGCTTGGGGAAAGACCTTTGGGACTATCTCCACCAGGACGGGGTTGAGGTGAAGGACTTCGCTGAGGCGATACTCCGCTACGACGACTGGCGCAACTTCATTGGCGGGGGAATATGCCCCTATTGCGGGAAGGTAGGTCTAGGCCAGCCTCATAACATTGGAGGCAATATAGCCTATCCTTCCTTGGTCGGTGAGCACAGACGCTTTGAGAGTGCCGATGAGATGAGGCGATACTTTCGGCAGCTACCAGCCTGGCAGGGAAGGGATGATGAGATCGAGCGCATGGTGCAGGAGGAGCTAAGGATAAAGAGGAATGTCGAGCAAACAGGCTTCCCCGATCCGGGCGCAGCTTTCCATGAGCATGGTCTCTTGAGCGACAAGATAACCTCGGACGACCCTAACCCCCTCTTTATCGAGTGGGTCTATGTCGTTGATCCCGAAAAGCGAACCATCACTATTCTCACGAGCATGAGCGATGGCATCACAACTGGCGATGTAAGCCAGGACACTAGGCTTCGGGATGACGGCTTTTGGGATTACGGTCATTGTGCCTATCGCCATATCGTGGTCTGTGAGATAAGCCTTGACGGGGACGAACCCAATTGGGAGCTTATCTGGCAGATGGGGGACGCACTAGCAAGCTAGGGGGGCAAAGGATGGCAAGGATATACAGGATCACGATGGAGTATGTCGGCGTTGCCGACACCGATGAGGAGACGGATTTCCTTGAGGAGTTCATTGTGGAGGGCTACCAGGAGCCCACCTATTATGCTACGGCGGAGCTACTTAACGAGGCTATCGAAACTTGGCGGGATGGGGGGAATGAGCCACCTGAAAGGATGGTTAATCTTCTCCGAGAGCAGATAGGAAACGGCGAATTCTGCTTTACAGTCGCCTATTAGAAAGGGGGTGAAAAGGTGCGCTCAGTATGGAAGGGACAGATGGGTTTTGGGCTTATCTCGCTGCCCGTGAAGCTCTACGGGGCAACTGACACCAGGGGCACATCCTTCCACCTCATGCACCAAGAGTGCGGTGGGGGAAGGATAAGCTACCTCTACAAGTGCAAGGGGTGCGGGGCGATACTGGAAAACCGATCCGCTCTAAAGAAGGGATACGAGTATGCCAAAGACCACTATGTCATTTTGGAGGAGAGCGACTTCCAGCGACTTCCGCTAAAGACCCTGAAGCAGATAGAGATAGTGGGCTTCACTGGCGACCAGATTGATCCACGGGCTATGGATACGACCTATTACCTGTCGCCTGAGAAGGGCGGAGAGAAGCCTTATCAGCTTCTCCTTAGCGTGATGGAGAGGCTGAATGTCCGGGCGATAGGGAAGCTCGCCTATCGGGAGCGGGAGCATATCTGCGTGGTCTTTCCGTTTGACGGGATAATGTTGCTCCAAACCCTTTGCTACGCTGATGAGATCAGGGACTATGGGGAGATAAAGCCAATGGCTGTCGCCTTGGGGGACAGGGAGCTTGAGCTTGGGCAAACCCTGGTGAGGGAGATGATGGTCAGCTTCGACCTCTCGGCCTTCAAGGACGACTATCGCCAAGCTCTTGAAGCCCTGATTGAGGCAAAGATAGAGGGACGGGAGATAGCGGTAGCTGCGGAAGCCCCCGCCCCTACCGGCGACCTTGTTGACCAGCTACTAGCTTCGATCGGGATGAAATGAGGGGGGAGATGACGAGCGTTTATTGCCCATTCATCACTTGTAGGTGGAACGGAATGTGCGTATTCGGCTTGCTTTTCCCGATGTGCGCCAGGCCAACAATAGAGCTTAACGAGACCGAAGGGGAGCTTCTGGACTGCCCCCACTATGAGTGCAGGGAGTTAGGCGATGATAAAGCCGATGCTTGCCGAGACAGCCAAAGAGCCGTTTGACAGCGACAGGCACATTTTCGAGGTCAAGTGGGACGGCGTGCGCTGTATCGTGCTGCCCGGTGGCAGACTCCAGGCCAGGTCGGGAGCGGACATAACGGATCGCTTTCCTGAGATAAGGGTAGCGACAAGGAAGCCAGCAGTCCTGGACGGGGAGATCGTCTGCTTTGAAGGCGGTCTCCCCTCATTCCCCTTGATCCAGCAGAGGATACACAAGCAGGATAGGCTGGCGATAAGGCTGGCGTCAAGGGCAACCCCCGCCACCTTCATCGCCTTCGATGTCCTCTATGTTGACGGGGAGAGCGTAATGGAAAAGCCCCTTCTGGAGCGGAAGGGCATCCTGTCATCGCTCAAGGGGGATAGCTCCTTTGCCATCGGCGACCACATCATGTGGAACGGGATAAGGTTCTTTCAGGCATGTGCCGAGAAGGGGCTTGAAGGCGTCATGGCAAAAGATACTGAAGGGCGGTATCTCCCTGGGAAGCGAACCCCCTACTGGCTGAAGGTGAAGGCTTTCAAGGAGGAAAAGTTCCTGATCTGTGGGCTAACCGAGGGGGAGAATGAGAGGGCAAACACCTTCGGAAGCCTCGTCCTGGGAAAGGAAACCGAGAGCGGGCTCGTCTATGTAGGTAATGCGGGGAGCGGGTTCTCCGAGGAGATGCTGGCAACGGTGCTCAAGCTCGCTAGCGGGTTGAAAGGAGATTGCCCCTTCCCCGAAGCCCCGAAGATGGACAGGGCGGTAAAGTTTTGGGTTGAGCCGTTCCTGTGGTGCGAGGTCAGGTATCTGGAGTATGGAAGCGACGGCAAGCTCCGCTTCCCGACCTTCAGGGGGCTTGTTTCAGCTTGCTACTGAGAAAGGAGGTTCTATGTGGTGTCCGTATGTTCAGCGCAAGGGGGCAGGGGATGAGTTTATGGACTTCTGCGAACTGGTGGACAAGCCCTGTGTCTTGCTCGGAAGTGATGTGTGCGACACCTGGGAAGAGGTCAAGAAGGAGGTAGCAACACACATACTTCGTAGTATTAGAAACCTTACCGGAAGATATTATCGCCCCATTTGGGAAGATTGCGACAGGAAATCAGCTTTTGAGCTATGCAATCGGATACGGAGACATATAGGCGTGCCTGAATACAGCAGAGCAAAATTTGATGAGGGATACCAATATCGCACCATATTCCATGAGGATTATAAAGAGGCGAAAGAGGAATTCCTGAACTTAGTTTTCGGATGGTGGTAGCGATGGGCAACATAAGGTGGAAAACCCTACCCATCTACGAAAGGATGGAAGGCGTCAGACCGCTTCTTGACCAATGCTGGAAGGAGACAATGGAAGCGCAAAAGGGCAGCAATCTGCCTGGCTACATTACGGAGAAGCTCGGTCGCCTAGCACTCATGCTTGAGAATATGAAACAGTATGTAGAAAAGATCCAAGACTACCTGCCACAGGATGCGCTTGCCAGGGAGAGGAGGGAGCATGAGCTTCTATGCCAAATACAGACCTGCTCAGTTTCGCCAAGTTCTCGGTCAGGAGCAGGTGATCCAAATCCTGAATGGGGCTTCGGGAACAGGAAAGACCTCGACAGCCAGAATACTGGCGATGGCGCTCAACTGCCCCTCTTTGGATGGGACAGGTGAGCCTTGCGGGGAGTGCCCCTCCTGCCGAACCATAAGAAAGGGTGCAAACTGGGATGTGATCGAGGTTGACGCCGCTCAGTTCCGGGGGATCGATGAGATAAGGGAGCTAAAGCAGAGAGCCTACCTGTCGCCTATCGGCAACAAGAAGGTCTATATCATAGATGAGGCTCACCAGCTAACCGAGGCGGCATGGAACGGGATGCTGAAGCTCCTTGAGGAGCCGCCCCCGCATCTGGTGCTGATCCTGTGCACGACCCAGGTGGAAAAGGTTCCCCTCACCGTAAAGAGCCGGTGCCAACTTTACCCATTCCACCAGCTTAAACAAAATGAGATAAAGGGGAAGCTGGAGATGATAGCTCAGGGCGAGGGGGTGGAGCTAGACCCCAGGCATCTCCAGTTCATTGTTGAGAGCGCAGGCGGGAATATGAGGAGCGCCGAGAACATCCTGGAGCAGGTGGTGTGCTTGAAATGAGTTATTACAAATATGTGTCTCTAGGCTTATCGTTATCAGGCAAAAAGGGTAAGGTAAGCTATTTGCATCCAGCCTGTCATGTGGAAATGGCATTAACGACTGTGGGGCCAACCGGTATAGAAGTAGAAGGCTGCCCACCGCCAAATGCAATATGCCCTTGGTGCGGTAAGGGCTTCGGAGAGGAGGAGGTGCCCCAAAGGAGTGGATTGAAGCTATGAGCAGAAAGAAGTATCACTTCGATGAAGCAGCAGACCGGCTTATCATCGGGCTCTACGACAGCCGAAGCGAGACCATAACCAGGCTGGCACAAATGTTGGGGGTTCCCCGGTTTGCCATCAAGCACAGGGCGCAGGTGTTGGGTGTAGCCCGAACAAAGGAGAAGCCTTGGTCGGAAGCAGACATCAAATACCTTGAGGCCAACCTCCATCGTGCTAGTCTGGAAAGGATAGCTCAAAGGTTGGGTAGGTCAACGACTGCGGTGGTGCTGAAGGCGAAGCGGCTCGGCATCAGGAAGTCAGATGAGGGCTACACGCTGAGATCGCTGGCGATAGCCTTCGGAGTGGATGACCATAAAGTGAAGGGTTGGGTGGATACTGGCCTGCTCAGAGCGCAGAGGCGCAAGTCTGCTAGGCCAGCAGATATGTATTACATCTCCGATGAGGCGGTGAGGTGCTTCGTGCTGACATACCCCCTGGAGTTCGACCTGCGCAGGGTGGATCAGTTGTGGTTCGTTGACCTGTTTAGAAATGGAGAGAAAGAGGTGGTATAATATGGATAACGATGTGAACGAGTTCCTGAAGAGACTGGGGATGGAAAGGGAAAAATCAACGAAGTGGCGTGAGATCATAAAGCCCTCCACTGTGTCCATCATCCTTGGCCGCAAGGGGATGGGCAAGTCGGCACTCGGCTACTGGCTGTGCGAGGAGATGGCGGGGCACTACGGGCTTCTCCCTGTCGTGATCAACCTGCCCCGTGAGCGGCAGAACCTTCTCCCGGAGAGCTTCGTGATACGGCAACTCGGTGATGTGCCCCGAATAAGCGATGCCGTGGTCATCATCGATGAGGGGACGACCATGCTCCCCGCTGGCAAGGCAAAGCTGGAGGACATGGTGAAGGGCTATGTCGCCCTCTCCAGGCAGCGCAACCAGATAATCCTGTTCGTGTTCCACTCCTCGGCTGATGTCGGCTCCAGGATACTGCGGGGTGTTGATGCCATACTGCTCAAGGAGCCCTCGCAGCGCCAGATACAGCACGGGGCAAAAGACAATTGGTGGCGAGCCCTCCTTTCCGAGGCCAAGGAGAAGTTCGAGGCACTTGCCGACATGGAGGCGGAGCCCAGGGCATACACCTTCGTTGACTCCGAGGAGCCCGAGTTTCGGGGGATGCTTCAGAACCCACTTCCTTCGTTCTGGAGCGATGAGCTGTCAAAGGCATGGGCAGGGGTGGACACCCTCAGCGAACCGCAGCTTGAGCTTTTCCGCCCGCCCTCACTAGAATATGGGAGAAAGGTAGTAGCCTGGCACGCTGACGACGCAGACATGAGGCTCTGCTATGTGGTGACGCCCCAGATGGAGCGGGAGGCCATAGTGGTTGAGGAGCACCAGTTCGATCAGTCATGCTACCTGATCATGGAGCACCCGCCCACAAGGCTGCGGTGGGTGAGGCAGGTGTATTGAGGAGTTCACAGATGATTTACAGGCTATGAAGGAAATGAATGAAATTTTGGGCTGTAAGGGGTGCTGGTATCTCGACACTAAGGCGGCGAGAGAGGGGTTGCCATGTTGCCTAAAGCTAGGAAAGCCTGTCAGGGTTGATCCTAAGACACACAAGTGTCTAGACAGGGTATCCAGATAGAGGACACGGTGGCTGAACGAAAGCGAAAACGCAAGGAAACGGAGCCCATCGAGGGCGACTCGTGCGCTGCTCTTATCCCCAGGGTGGACAAGTTGGAGAAGGCGTTCAAAGAGCTAACAGGGATGAGCATCGAGGAGTATGAGAACCCCGGGGAAGATCCCGTTGTCGAGGTCAAGGAGTTCGATTCCTCTGTTCTGAAGATACACCAGTCTGGGGCAAAGGAGTTTCTGCGCAAGTGTTCCTACTGTGGGACACCGGTAGCTGACCTAGCCACGCACAAGGCCAGGTGCCCCAAGCGGCCA
>JAFCZZ010000151.1 GCA_019314085.1 Deltaproteobacteria bacterium
CTGGCTCCCGATAGCAACGGCCTTCTATATCCAGGCCGGATACCTGCACCCGTTTGTCCACTGGATGGGCCTTCCCGTTGGTATGACGATATTCAACGTGATCCTCCTCAATGAATTTCATGACTACCCGGCGGACAGGGCAACGGGGAAAAGAAATGTCCTCGTCCGCCTGGGAATTGAGGGGGGTATTCTGCTCTATGCTGCGGTCTCAGTCATCGCATGGGGGGCAACGTTTTGTGCCATATACGCCGGTGTTCCTGTCAGGGCTTTGGATCTGTATATCCCCGTGATTATACTCTCAGCGCTGGTCACCGGAGGTCTGTTCATGAGAAAGGATAAAGACAGCATCTCACTGGAAATACTGTGCGGAGTCAATATAGTCGTCAATCTCGGAACAACCGTCTCACTTGCCCTCGCATTTGTATAGAACTGAATCGGCACAAAGACAGATCGTAGCGAGAATTAGCGCTTCTTCACAAGAAAGTACAGGTCCCCCTCTTCCTTCAGGTGTCCGGCCATAATCTCCGCGTACTCCCCCCGTCCGCAGAACAGATCCACGCGCCCCGGACCCTTGATCACACCCCCCGTATCCTGATTGAGGACAAACCGGGAAAAGGGCTCCCACGATACGATGGCACCCTCCTCGTCTATAACGGGTTTTTTCACCCTGATAAAGGCGAGGGCGCCCTTGGGAAACAGAACCGCATCTGTGGCAATGGACCGGCCCGATGTCACCGGCACATTGAGACTCCCCACGGGACCATCTTCAACGATACGGAAGAAGACATAACTCTCATTACAGCTCAGTATGTCAAACATCTCGTCAGGATGCTGGCGCAGGTATTTCTTGATGCCCTTGAGGGACACCTCTTCCAGGGACATCTTCCCCTGTTCCACCAGGAACCTGCCCACGCTGCTGTAGGGATGGCCGTTACTCTGTTCATAGCTTACCTGGACAAGCTCGCCTCCCGGAAGGCTCACAACACCGGATCCCTGAATCTGCAGAAAAAAGATGTCAATGGGATCGGAGAGCCAGAGAAGCTCAAGTCCCCGCCCCTCAAGGCATCCCTTGATATCGATATCCTCACGCGTATAGTAGGGAACGACGTTGCCCTCCTCAATCCGGGCGATGATTCGCTCTCCCTTGTATTTCCCTTTGAACCCTCCGAGATTTACCACAACGTGATCATCCGGTGTCCGGTAGATGGGATAGCGGTATTTCTCCGTCCGCTCAAACGACCCGGCAAGAATCGGTTCATAGTACCCGGTGAAGAGAACCTCTCCTCCGTCCCTTCCGATACTCCGGTACAGATCGAAGGCCTTCCGTATCCTCTTTTCCCTTTGTGTATCTGAATCCGACGTCCTTATAATCTCCAGGAAATCTCGAAGCGACTCCTTCAGCTCTTCCGTCGTGCATACGCGGTCTCCAAAGCGGAATTCCCGCGTCTCGGGGAGCCGGCCGTAATACTCCATACTCCTGTCGATCGCACGTTCCAGAGATGCCTGGTCAAGATCATCTATCAGGGGAGGGACTCCCCAGAAGGAGACCGGGACGAGGGGGGCAATTTTCCCCCGCTCCGGTGGAAACAGCGCGCATCCCGCCAGGAAGAATATAAACAGACAACACAGTATTTTTCTCATATTCTCAGTCCATCGGATGGTCCATGGCTTCGAGTTTTCTAGTATACCAGACGGGCGGAAAACATCAACGGCATCGGGGAAACAATGTGCAGGTGCTACGGTTCGGCTCTCCGATCAGCCTCCACAACTACCGCAATCGCCTGAGCAGGTCTGGCAATCCGGTTCGAGCCCCGTTTCAACAATCTCGATATCGAACACCAGGGTCTTGCCCGCTAGTGGGTGATTCACATCCATTTTGACCACGTCCTCAAGAATCTCCGTAACGATCACGGGTATGGGGCGCCCCGACTGATCCGACATCTGGACAATCATGCCGACCTCAAGCGTCATATCCTCGGGGACATTCGCCTTGGGAAAATCGACCACATGGTCCTCCCTGCGCTCACCGTAACCCTCTTGCGGCGAGACGGTCACCGTTTTCTTCTCTCCGGGCACCATATCTACCACGGCATCGTCAAAACCTTTTACGAGCTGTCCCGCTCCCACGGTAAATTTGAGGGGCTCACGTCCCTCTGAGGAATCAAACACATCACCACCCTCAAGTTTTCCGGTGTAGTGTACGCTTATCGTGTCCCCAAGCGCTGTTGCTTTTGTCATAACACATATCTCCTTAATAATATTTACTTTCTCAGGTACCAAAAAACCACCATACCCCGCAGAGCACGGTGGTCCTCCGTATATCCCGAATGTATCTAATCCGGATTTTTGACGGCTCAGCCGCCGGAAATTTTGGCTTACAATGGCACCTGCTTTATTGTCAAGACATATTATGTCAATCGGGAAAGCGGCGTTGTTACGATCTCCTGAGTATACGCCGGACAAGACCGGTTATCAGGATAAGGATCAGGAAAATAGTTATAAGGGCGCCGAAGGCGATCCAGGTAACATACGTCCCCCGTTTCAGAAGCCTGAGGGGGTTCCAGCTGGCCTCGACAAGCTGACGGTCCAGTCTGCCCCGGTATCTGTCCGGGACATCCGGCACCCCGTCTCCTGTGGTATCGGGGAATGATCGTACATATTCCAGAACACCCCTGTATTCCTTGAGTTCCTGAATTCCGGGCGTCTGCTTGTCCGCGTCGACCCGGACGGTCTTCAGATCGAGAATGGGGTTCCCGTCCCGATCCTTCGGGACGATATCCAGGACATGCCAGGTGAAGTTCCCCACGACCTTCAGGAAAGTGGCATTGTAGATGTCGGCGGCAACCCGGATAAGCCTCTTGTTCGACACCGAGTAGTCCAAACGGGCGTACCCCCTCTGTTCGTCACCGAGCCATACCTCCGTCACCCGGTCAAAGATCATCCGGTGGGGATTGTACGAGAATTTGACCCCGGAGATCTGAAGGTAGTAGTCGGGGCCCTTCAGGGGATAGATACTGGTCAGTATCTCCAGGGCCTTTTTCAGTTCAGTGGGGAAGATATAAAACGATATCAGGGGATACCCCATCGAAGACCGGTCATCGAACCCGATCCCCAGGGGGATGGAGCGAAAGGCATCGCAGACGGTGATATCCCCTGTTTTCCCCGGTTCTATGGCATCGCGGATAACCCCGTTGCTGATCACCCCCACTTCCACCCGGTCAGTTTGGTCATTCGGATCGGAGTCCTGCCTGTTGATGTACCAGGGGATCGAGTCGGCGATCAGGTTTCCCAGGTTGCATTCATCCTCTCTGATCGCAAGTGTGAAGGGGGTGTGCGCGATAATCTGGCGAAATCCGAGCCCCTTGCCCGCCAGGAACTCTTCATCGATGCGGGACTCAAAGGCATCAATCATACCGGCGATCCGGGCATCGCCTCTGATGGAATCGTTAATATCGACGAGGCGATAGTTCTTCAGTGACACCCTGCCACCATCCCAGGTGACGTCTATCACGCCCACCTGCCGTCCATAAGACCAGGCCTGGACAATCATAGTATCATTCACCATCCTTAGATCGGTCTTCGTATGGGTATGACCGCTGATGATGATATCGATCCCCGGGACCTCTCCAGCCAGGATCTCGTCCTCGGATCGTTCGGGATCATCGGCAAGACCGCTGTGCGACAGGCAGATTACGATCTCCGCTTTCTCCTCCCCACGGAGCCTTTCAACCATCCTCCGCGCCGTGGTAACCGGGTCCTCAAAGGTCACGGGTGAGGCGAAGGGGGCAACCTCGGCTGCATCCCTCCCCATGAGGCCAAACAGACCGATTCGGATACCGTCCTTTTCGATTACCCGGTACGGTCGCACAACTCCTCGTGCAAAGACCCGTTCCAGATCATCGTCGGCCGCACTTTCTCGGCTGAAGACCGCATTGGAAAGAACTATCGATGGAATCCGGCCGGATAGCTCAGCCGCCATGAGAATGCGGGCCAGGCCGGCTGGCTTGAGATCGAATTCGTGATTGCCGAGGGTGACGACATCATACCCCATCTCCCCCATCAGCCTGAGTTCAAAGGCCTCCTCACGACTCAGCATGTGGAAGAGCGAACCCATCAGAAAATCACCTGCATCCAGAACCAGGACCGGGTTCGTTCGATTGCGCTTGACCTTTTTGATAACGCCGGCTATCCGGGCCCATCCACCGACGGTTGCGTCATCGCCCGTCTCCAGAGGGGTATAATCGATATTGGGCGAGAAGCCCAGGAGGTGGGAGTGCAGATCATTTGTATGGATGATGGTTATTGTCTTCCCGGCCGCGCAGAGGGGCGTGGCAATCGAGGCAATGGAAACTATACCCACTATCAGGCAAACGAGGCGGAGCAGTTTCATGGGGCGGATACCCCCTTTCAGGCAACCCCCTGGTGGAGGGTACCGTTGCAGACGGATTCGCCGCTACATACAGGGTAGGGTTCGGCGACCCGCCGCAGCAAATAAAGATAGTGCTGATAAGATGCCTGCAGGGCCCTCGCCGCCTCTTCGGGCGATTCGAAGAGGGGGACCTGGTACTCTTCCCGATACGATACCGTCCTGTACACGGCATTGGGGGTATAGATCGCCGCGGGTTTCCCGTAGTGGTGGCACTTCTTGACCAACTCCCCTATCGCATCGATAATCATGGGATGCCAGAGACTGGGAATCGGCAGCAATCCGTCAACCTCGTCTGAGGAGAGGAGTATATCAAATATATCCATAAAGGTCTGCATGGAGAGGGCAGGCCCCAGGTCTATGGGATTTGAGACATTAAAGATCTGGCCCGTCCTGCTCAACTTCTCCTGGGTCTCCGGTGACAAATGCGCCATCTCCAGACCGGCGTCGACCAGCAGATCCGCCGTAATCCCTCCGAACGCGCCCGAATTGGTAAAGACGGCTATCCTCGGTCCCTGAAGGGGCGGCATATTCGTAAATATCTTCGGCATGGAATGGAGCTCGGAGATGGAATTGACCCGGATGATCCCCGCCTGCCTGCAGACACCCTCGAAGATGGCATCATTGTTGGCCATCCCCGCCGTGTGTGACCGCGCCGCCAGTTCAAGATACATGCCGATCACCTCCGTGGTGTCGTCTCTATCCAGGTACTCGATCATATCCGCTTCATCCACATCGGACTTGTTTCCGATGCTGATCGCCTTGTTGACTTTTACCACATCCTTGACCAGTGATTCCAGCACAACCGCAACTATCCCACCGCTCTGGATAATGTACGATACGGTCCCCGGTTCCGACATGAATGCATCGAAGCTATCTTCAAAAATGCCGTAAAAACAACAGAATTGGTTACGAGCATTCAGCACCCCCAGGCAGTTGGGACCCATGATCCTGATCCCGTATTCCCTCGCCGTCTCGCTTATCTCCCGCTGCATGGCCCTGCCCCGCTCTCCCCCCTCGGAAAAGCCCGCGCTCTCTATAACGATATGCCCAATCCCCTTATCACCGCACTGTTTTACAAAGGAAGGGACGACCTCGGCGGGGGTGATAATAACCGCGAGATCGACATCACCGGGGATATCCGTCACGGAGACAAAACCCTCGCACCCGTGCACAGACTCCCCCTTCCGATTGACGGCATACACCCGTCCATCAAAGGATGAATACTCGTGAAGGGTCTTGCAGATCGTTGCTCCGAGATTGAAAGGAGAATTAGAAGCCCCTATTATCGCTACCGATTCAGGATCAAAAAATGTGTCCACACCAAACCCCTTCGCATTGTAGTTTTATATTTCCAACATAACTTTAATCGCTATATTTTTTGGTAAAATATATTACATTAAAATTCATGTCAAGCCCCTTCCCGGTCCAGACCGATTTTTCCCCGACAGAGGCATACGAGGAGACCCGGTCTGCTCCCGCTTTTCCATGGGACATTGTTTTTTCTGCTGGTTTGACAAACAAATGGCGGCAGGAAGCGCGCCGTAAAGATGTGGACTGCCAAAAGATCCTGGCTGACGTATGAAAAGATAGGCGGTTGGCGACCGTGTCTCAGAGTTCCATGATCATGGCAATTTCATCACAGAAGTCGGGATACTTTGAACATTTGAAACAATCGGACCACACCTTTTCGGGAAGTTTGGACTTGTCGGTGACCACAAACCCGAGGGTCTTGAAAAATTCGGTCTGATAGGTAAGGGTGAATACCCTCAGCAGATCGAGCGTTATCGCCTCGGAGATACACGCCTCCACGAGTTTTCTGCCGATCCCCGATCTCCTGTTTTCGCTCCGTACGTACAG
>JAFCZZ010000625.1 GCA_019314085.1 Deltaproteobacteria bacterium
AATGTACCCTCCAGTCCACAAAATGCCTCCCCCGTACCGAGGGGTTAATACCTGAGAATTATACCACCTATTCGCCCTGTTTGTCAAGTTCTAATCCTGTAGGCTGAGTTCTATTTTCCCACTGAATGACATCGACGTGCCAGAAGGCTATAATATCATGACCGTAGAAAAATGTTACCATATGGTAATCCTCGGGTTCCTCATCAACACGAGCCGTCCCGAAGGCATCAGCAATATACCGCTCTGCTCCACTCTCTTTACTGCATAGGTACAGTCGGTGCTTCTGGTCCCCCATGCCCTTTTTCAATAGCGCCTTCATGTATACCTGTTCGCTCATATCCATTGTCCTGACCTCCTGTTATTTTATCTCGCTATGTTACTCAGTTCGCCTTTTTTCTCCCCCTCCCCCCCTTACCACCTTTTACCCGTGCCTCATCTGATCGCCTGAGTCGGCATTTGTCACAATAGTCTCTCCGCGATTTGCTATCTCCCCTGAACTCATCCCCGCAGTCGCAGCAGATATAGGTTGCCCTGTAGTCAATCTGTTCAGTTTTATCAGTCATCTTATTTCATCTCCTCTTTGCTTATACACGTTACCCTGCTGTAGTCCTTCCATGATTTCAGCTACAACAGCTTCGTGCATGTCATTGGCCTTGTCATCCGCATCTAACACAGATATACTCCACGGGCTATCAAAGGGAACCTCCTTGGTTATATCAGCGTCATGGTATCTGGCATCTTTTAGGTCAGAATGAAAAGCCATAGTCTCATAGTGCCTATGATACCCTATTTCCATGAACCTGTCAGATGAGAACCCACGAGCCTGATGCTTCTCTTTATATAGTGGGTTCTCCATTAGCCCTACCGTGGAGACTACTATCTCGGTATCTTTATGAGACAGTAGTGTGTTCCTGCGAAACCTGCAACTGTGGGCAGCGATGAAATGTCCCGCCCAACCCCTCTCAAGCCTTGTGACCTCTTTATCCTTACTATCCATCTTATTCTATCTCCTTTTCGCTTTCCTTGCCTCGTTCTCTGTATGCTGTACAGCGCTTACTATAGCCCTGTTGACCTCTTGCTGCCCTACGGTTGCCGGGAAGTCGTACAGGCAGCTCTCCTCTTCGGTCTCTATTAACAGGTCATAGTCTATAATCAGTACGGTCATCTCCTGATCCGCGGCAACCCCTTTAATGAGGCCGCCTTTTACAGTGATTACAACCCTGGGTGTATTCGGTTTATTCATAGGCTACTTACCTATTTCCTTACCAGATTTCAGCAGTTCATCGAGCGTCAGATACCCCCTCATCCTGATATATGTCTGGTAGTTTTCATGTACCCGGTCATACATTCCCAGCTTATGGAACTTGTCAATAGCATCCCATAAGGCAAGGCGGCATCTGCTCTGGTCATTGTCTGACATCTTGACATCCTTTAGTGTGTCATCGGCATTAGAACATTGGCATGAGTACGTAAGTAAAGTCGCCGTTGATAGCCTTAATAGGACTGCTGAGATCGGTGGTCCCTATGGTGACATCATTTACGCCTTTCAGGACCCCTACCAGGTCATTCAGATATGACCAGTTGGCAGCTATCTTGATATCCCCCTCGCAAGGCAAGGCAACCTCGACGCTACCTATCTCCTCTGACCGGCATCCTATGGTCATAGTGCCTTTATTGGATGTCAGGCGGATTACACCGCTCCCCTCTTTAGCAGCGTTCTTGACACGGACAAGGGCATCTGCCAGTCCCTGCACGGCAACCGTACATTGGTACGTGCAGTCAGGTATTAATTGCGTGTAGTCTGGAAACCTCCCCTGTATAAGCTGTGATATAACAGTGACATTCCCCTGCTCGAATGATACCGGCTTATCGGCGTCAATGGTTACAGTTATCGCATCATCGCTGAATATCTTTGACAGTACCTTTACAGTGTTAAAGGGTATTATGGTTTTCCGTTCTGCTTTGATATTGCCGGAGTGAGTTCCATCAGCAACCCCTAGCCTGTGGCTATCGGCGGCGGCCAGCATAACGACGCCATCAGTCCCAATATTCATAGATACCCCGTGCAATACCGGCCTTGACTTCTCAGTTGCCATAGCATGAGATATTCCGGCCAGCATAGTAGGTAGCCCCGTTATTTCGAGGCGCTCCCCGTTGCCCGTCTTAGGGGTTACGGGATAGTCCATAGCGGACATTCCCTGAATTGTACTACTCCCCCCCTCGTCGGTTATGGTTAGCACGTCACTGGATACTGACAGCGATACATTGGCGTCTTTTATGCCCTTTAATATCCCGTCCAGTATCTTAGGCGGCACACAAACCGCCCATGCCTTAGCGTCGGACTCTGCATCCAGGTTGACTTTAACCATGACCTCCAAGTCAGTTCCCGTTAGTTTAAGCATACCATCCCCGGACTCGATCAGGACGTTTGCCGTTATGGGCAGATATGCCCTCTTTGCCATGCCTCTTTGCG
>JAFCZZ010000010.1 GCA_019314085.1 Deltaproteobacteria bacterium
GGCCAGGATCAAGGCCGTGGTCTTGAGCTGTCGCAGAGCCGCATAGAACGTCAGCGCCGGGGTTGTCTCTTTGAGTTCCCCCCCTGCGGCCAGCCCGAGACTGTCAACGATTATCAACTCAGACCCCGTATCGAGAATGTGCCGTCTGATTTGATCTACGTCCTGTGAGAGGGGCAGCGCACAGTTACGGTAGTTCAGCATCAGGGGAGGAAGCCCCATACCCCTCTGCAAGGTGGTCATCTGCCACTGAATCGTCTCGTAGTCCGTCTCCCAGTCCAGGTACAGGCACCGCACCGGACGGTCCGGACATCTGAGGCCAAGAGGGTTGTCGGTCCAGGGCAGCTGCACTATTTGGGTCAGGATCAGGCTGATGGTGGACTTTGCCGTGCTCGGGTCGCCAAAGATGATGGTCGGGTAGTTTCTGATGATCAGGGGCTCAAGCAGGTACTCGGGCGGGCTGACGTTATCGCTGGTCCAGAGGTCGATGACTGGCTCGCCCTTGCGGAAACGCTCAAGCGTGTTGACACAGACCTGCTCGAGTATCTCCACCCAGTTCGCCTTGTAGGCTTCCGACAGGGACTTGGCCAAGCCCTTGCGGCTGGTCGTTGAACTGAAGTTGAACTGTGCTTGGTGAAGGTGCGGCGCGTAGCCGGGGGCCGAGGTTCGAATGATAACTTCGCCATGAACAGCCCCCTTGCTGTCACTACGCAGACGGGATACCTCAACGTGGACCTGCTCTTGCTCCCACTCGTAGACGTAACCCCCTACGCAGTCCGTGACGGTGGGAACGGTCAAAGCTCGACCCCGCCTTTCCTGCGCCCCCTGCGCATGGGCTTCGTGTCAATCCCGATGTAATGTGCCAGCTTGGCTATAGCGTGCGGTAGGTCTGTTCGCCCGAACCGGCAGACCGCATCAAGGACATCTCCGTGCTGGCCGCATTGAAAGCAGTGCCAGCGGGACTCTCTGACATAGATGACCCCTGAGGGGTGATTGTCTTGGTGCAGCGGGCAGCGAAACCTCATCTGGTCTCGGTTTGAGTAAAAGACATCCGTGTACCACTCAATGACATCCGCTACCGGTATGCGCTCCTTGAGCGTCTGGATGATCTCAACATCGGCATTACGGCGAATGTCGTATTGAATTTGTTTGCGGCGGTCCAACTCCTTCAGGATGGCGTTGATACAGCAATACAGGTAGTAGAGCATCAGTTCGTGGTATTCGGTAGGACTGCCCGGATAGTCGGCAGGTGGAGGAGGGGGATCATCGATATAATCCCTTGCCGCCTGCAACTCGATGGCCATATCAGCCACAGTCGAGCCCCGGCGGTTAGCCGTCTGGGCCATATACCGCAGCAACTCCGTGGTAATTCGATTAGGCACTACCCGTCTCCTTGTCTATGGTCTCCTCCTTCGCCCGCCGGCTCGCCGCGGGGCGGAGGGTCTTCCCCACGGTGTCCGGCAGCGTGTTGCTACTTCAGGTTATGTGAAGTCCTCTGCACTGCGCAGGGCGTCATGCGCTATCCCCCAGATTTGGTCCAGCACATCCTCTGTCAGGTCTTGAGGGTGAGGTGCGGGCCCGGTGAGCTCTATGATTTGCTCTAGTGCCCCTACTAGGTCATCTACCAGGTCACACACACCATCAAGCTTCCCCTTGATTGCCCTGTCTGTTCTGGTCTCGATACGTTTCATGCCTTCCTCCTATTCAAAGACGAAACACTCTTGTGCCTCGTCTGCCTTGCCGCCTTCTCGGGATATCCACCAATTCCAGAAGTCCTCGAACGTAGCCCATCTTGCAACTGCCGGCCTGCCCCTCTCGTAGTATCGCCTTGCCGCCGCCCGCCATGCCGCGGCTATCTTGGGCCAGCGCGTTATTTCATACGCTGTTTGCTGGGCCGACCTCATCGGGCAGAGGACACACCCTAGTCGTGTGAACCCCTCGTCATACAGGCAACAGTAAGTAAGCCCTCGCTCCCTGATGTACTGCCATACGTCAGCGTCCTGCCAGTCGTAGATAGGGTGCAGGAATCGCTTGTTCTTGTCTGTACAAACCTCGACCATCTTGCGGGCCTTGCGCCTGGCGGACTCCGCCGCACGTATCCCGGTGAGCAAGAATCGCCCGTTACCGTGTGCCTCTTTCAAGTTGGCGCAACACCAGCGATTCTGACGGGTAGGCAGGGCATTGGTCTCAGTCAGCCGCCACATCGTTCGCTTGGGATGGTCGAACACCACTTCAGGGTGTTCCCGCTTTATGAACTGGACTAACTCAGGCGGGTCTACGCCTACAACTGAGTAATGAGCGTCATACCGCACGCCTGAGCGTTTGGCCAGGTCGAGGATCACGATGCTGTCCTTCCCGCCCGAGAAAGCGAGATAATAGCCCTCCAGCGGCTCGAACATTCGAATGCGCTCTATGCTCACTTCGTCTATTCCCCTGCCGTCTAGCGTTAATTGCATGCCTGCCCCCTCGTTGTCCAGGGCTTTGCAAATCTGGTGTCCAGGGCTTGGGTAGGGCTCACGCCTCAGGCACCTCGCTCACCCCGTGGAATATGTCCAGCCATGCCCGCTTAGCGACTGGCTGAGGCCAGGGGTCTATGCGCCCCGGAAGTGCAGGCTCGGGTAGGTACCAGCCATCCGTGCTTGCCATGAGATCCCTAGCCTCAGTGGCCAGCATGACGTTATCTGCCCACTTCACCAAGTCCCGGTCGTACGGCGCTCCAAAGCGCGCCAGTATCACGTCGAGAATGGCGTGCTCTATATCTGCCACGCCTGCCAGTTGGTGTTTGACTGGCCGGGATAGGTCGGCTATGTAAGCCTCTGCCGCGTCGTGAAGCAGTCCGCCAAGCTGTAATCGCGGGGGCAGCAATGCGGCCACCCTGACGCAATGCTCAGCTACGCTGTAGAACTGATGGCAGTGGCCATTGAAGCGACATATCATGCTCAGGGCATGACCGATATCCTCTGGCCTTATGTCTGACACCCTAGGGCGCAAGGGATAGAACTTTATCCCCGTGTATGTCTCAATCCATAGGGTTTCGCTGGTGATAGTCTCAGTCATAGCGTTGCCCCGTTCCGTGCCCCGTATGGCGATGCGATGTACGGTATCAAGATGCCTCCTTTATGGCCCTAATAATCTGGTAGGCTACCTGGGGCACGATGGCGTTCCCGAGTGCTCTAAGTCGGTCCACCCTTCGGGGTACCCCATGAGCCACTCGACAAACGTCGGGTTCAACGTCCCACCAATCGCCGTTTGCAGGTTCTCGCCACCCTGCCTGCCCTGGGTTCCCGGTCCTGTCGAGCATGTTGCGTGCGGAGTCGGAAACATCCTGACCGCCTGAATCAACTTCATCGCGTGCTTGTTCTTGCCCGTGTATTCCTTGCCCATCAGGTCCCCACACGTCGCATCGAACTGCGTCACTGTAGGCCACAATCCACACCCTGTCCCGTCTATGCGGGGCGTTGACGGCACAAGCTGGAACAATGGCCGCCCCGACTTCGTACCCCTGCCTCTCCACATCAGATAGCAGATCGTCGAAGCCCATTGAGAGGATTCCAGTAGGGTTTTCAAACAGCGCCCAACGGGGCTTGAGCTCACCAAGCACCCTGACAGTCTCCGGCCAGAGCCAGCGGTCGTCTTCCTTGCCTCTTCGCTTCCCGGCAACACTGGCTGGCTGGCAAGGTGGTCCTCCTGTAAGTAGGTCAACTGCTGCGATTCCCATTCTTCGTATTCGCTTGGCTGTAAACCCATGTATGTCCTCCACTATCGGCACGTTCGGCCAGTGTTTCCGTAGTACCTGTTGGCAGTATGGGTCACACTCACAGAAGCAGACTGTCTCATATCCTGCCCATTCAGCAGCAAGCGCGAAGCCGCCAATGCCCGAAAAGATGTCAATGTGGACCAGCCTCACGCTTTGCCCTCTCGCTCCTTGCACTTCAGCCGCCAGTGTGTCATTCAGGCACCTCCTGCCCGGCTAGGTAGACTTCAGGGCTCATCAACGCCTGCCAGACTCCAGGACAATCAACAGCGCAGATAGGTGTAAGGCCGCAATATTTGCAGGGCGGGTACTCATGGGTACAGGCCATGGCGTCAATGTCCTCAATCGTGCCCTCCAGGCCGCAGTATTGACACGCCCACCGATCATCTGCAATCCGGCTAAGCCAGTTATGCGGGTTCTTATCCGGGATATATGCAGGTTGACTATGCACTATCTCAGGCATCAGGCACCTCCTCGTATGTCGCCTCGAAGATGTCAGGTTTGCAGGCGTAGAATTCACCCTTTATGCCTTTGATGATCCAGTCACCTTTCGAAGCATGAAAGACGCCCTCAAGCGTCTCGATGCGCAGATCACCAACGCCATGCGCACCCAGGGCGTAAAACGCTGTCTGCATACCCTCAGCTTCCAGGTGCTGCAGGGTCTCGGCTTTGCCATCCCATTGGACGGCCCTAATCTCCACTGGTTTCTTGCGGAACCTCTTCATTTAAGCACCTCCTCCTTCAGACCCTCGGGGACCTCGAAGAACCCCAGCCTGCCGCGGTAGGGTATCGGCTTCTCGTACGCTATGGGGTCAGCCAGCACGAAGCCGTAGGGGCCGGTGAACCACGGGCTATCACTCTTTGTCACACAGTCTGTGATAGTGACTTCGCCCACGATGCAGCCCGGGAGGGGCGAGGTGCGCAGGTCTGGGAATGCCTGCATGATTCCGTCATGTATCTCTTGGTTATATGCCCTACACGAGAACACGAGCCAGTCCAGCCCTTGATGATCAAAGGTTTTCCCAGCATGAACGTAGACCCTCTGCTTCATGCCTTTAGGCAGGGGCCAGTGCCGATTCTCAATGTCCTTGTAGCCGTGGACAATCAGCCAACTCCACGGCTGCTTGATGCTAAGTGCCTTCATTCCTCAAGCTCCAAGACCCCACGACATAAGGCAAGCTGGTTGTATGGCTTTAGGCCGTACTCCTGGTCAAGGCGACCGCTAAGTTGGTCAAACCCGTCTGTCCCTATCGCTTGAAGCCACTGGCTACAGAGAGTGACAAGGGCATCAGCACAATGCTCCTTGTCTACAGCCGGGCAACCGGCACAACCGCTACCATCTGGCGTCTTGTTTGCCCGGCAGTATTCTTCTTGTTCTTTGAACTCGTGTAGCCTCATCCGCTCCCGCTCCCAAAGCCATCGCCGCAGCCGTCATAGCCACCACCAAAGCCGTCGCCGCAGTCGTCGCCGCAGCCAGAACCGTAGCCAGAGCCGCAGCCGCAGCCATCGCCGTAACAGTAGCCAGAGCCAGAGATGGAGCCACAGCCGTCGCCGTCATCGGACCAATAGCCGAAGCCGGAGCCGCAACCTACCTCTCCCATACTGGCACCGCCTGAATGGACCGCCGTGCCCGCTCGGTGCAGTAGAGGATTTCCCCGACGTCCAGCACCTCGACGCGGTTCACTGCGCACGGGAACTTGCAGTTCTCCGGGGCCTTGGTGCCGTCTACCGCAAGCTGGCTCAACGTGGCTGCCCCATCCCAGTACCAAATGCGCCGGGCCTCGCGTATGACCACCTCTCTGCCCTCGCGGCTCTCCAAGTAGCCTGCGAACACGCCGACGGACGGGGAACGGACGATGACATACGGCATCCCGTCCCTCTCCTCAGCAGGTGTGCGGAGCATGTCCTTGCGGATATACTCCACTCCATTGATAGTGATCTCTTTAGATTCTTTGGTCATCTGACCTCCTTTCCCATTGTTGCCTCGCCAGTCGGGGCGGGCTGCCCCGGTAGCTGTAGCCGCAACCGTAACTATCACCATCGCCCAAACTGGAGCCACAGCCATAACCGGAACCTAGGCCATTGAGGGAGCCAGAACCATCGCCAAAACCATACTGGCAATAAGAACCGAAACCATCGCCCAAACTAGCCCCCTGGCCCTGAGCACAACCAGAACCATCACCCCCGCCATGCTCGTAACCATAGCCATCACCATAGATTGCCTTTGCCATCAGTGTGTCCATGGTCCTCCTACTTGGCCCTGATCAGCCTGATTTCCAGCCCGTGCAGCTGCTTCACTCCTTCAAGACTGCCGTGTTAATCGTATCTCGATTCCAAAACGTTGCTTGGCCCAGATCATTTTTGTTCTGAAGTCCCTTGTGATTACGCCCTTGACGTCCTCCAGGATGAGTTTGCCCTTCTCGTAGTAGGCAAAATCAATTGTGATCGTGACCTTCGGTCTCCTGTTCAGCTCGTATGTCACCTGGTATACGAGCCCCTGTATCTCTCCTGCGCGGGCAAGTAGTTCAAGCTCCTCGCCCCTTCTAGCCTCCGCCTTCGAGTCGAAATATCTCTGGGCCAGTTCGGACCACGTGCGTTGTGCATGATATTTATTTGCCACGATTCTCCATCGTACTATGCCAGGCATGATCAAACGCCGCAGCCGCTAAGGCAGGGCTATCGCCAAAACCAGTAACCCCCTCTATGAGGCCCACTCCATAGAGGGCGCACCATTTGTTCCCATCAGGGAATATACGTGGCCTAAGAAGCACGTACGGCCACGTCCACCCAACTTGTATGACCTGAATGGCTTTTAGTGCATGCATCCTGAGGAATCCGCTGGGAGAGAGGTTTTGGCATTGAACTCTAATTCCCTCTCCACCCACGTGTAACTGTCATCAACCGCAGGTAGAATGATTAGAGTGCGACCGTCCTTTAATAGGATGAATCCCCGCTGTGTGCCATGACCCGAACATGAACCCCAGGTTGGCACACCTCCAAGGTTGAGTGCATTTACAAGATCACGTATCTCCATATCAATCTCCTCCTGCTTATACACACACTCCTCCTTGCGCTCACAGTCATACACCTTGAACAGTTCTGGCGCGTCCATCTAGCCTCCCATCTCCAGCAGTTCGGACCACGTGCGGCGGGCGTTGAACTTGTTACCCGTCCTCATGGGCCTCCAGCAACTCGGGGTGCTCGCAGACGTTGCCGATTACCTCCTTGTCGCAAACATCATGCAGCGCTATGAATGGAAAAGGTTCCCCTTCCATGTTTAACCAAAAACAGCCAATCTGAAACACCACGTAGCCCATGATGTTTTCAGCTGATTCCTCGGTGTATCTCTGGCCTCGAACGATGTCCCCCTCATAGATGTCCTTGTCGTTCCTGTCCTTGAGGCCGGTGTACTGCATAAGTACAATGTCGCTTGCCCGTCTTGGGCTAAGCATGTCGGGCTCGTTGTAACCTACCTGCCAGAACAAGTGTCCACCTAAGCCAAGCCACAGATTGTCGAGGCCCCAGCGCATCCTGGCCTCCAGCTTGTCCCAGGCCCTGAACTTAACCTCTCTCTGCATCCAGCCCCCCTGTAGCGCTCTGGCATTCCGTTTCCAACATCTTCGCCAGTTTCAAGGCGGCAGCGGCTATAGCGGCGGATACGAGTTCCGCATCAGCTATATATTCTTGTAGCTGCGATCCTAGCAACTTGGATATGGTAGCCCTAGCCCAATCAGCCTTGGTATCTACACGAACGTGATAGCCCATCGCCAACAGTTGGTGCCATAGTTCTATGCAGTCGGGCCAGTTCTCCGCGGGGTTCCATTTCTCCACGAACGCTCCTATACACCCTTGTTCATCGTGCCATTCGTTGGGGTGGTCGGTGCCCCGATGCCACTCCATGATTCTGGTGGCGATGAGGTCGATGTCAGATTGGTTCATGACTGCGCCTTCCCCGTCCTCTCGACGGGGTACCTCGATTCCCTGTTTTCCCAGCCATGCGGCCAGGGCGTTATTACAATCTGCCTTTGCTTCTGCACGGCTGATGCCGTACTTCCGCGCTATTGCCCCAGAATGAAGGTCATAGTGGTCCTTGCAGAATTGCCAGCACGCCCGGCACGCCTTCTCTGCCGCTGCATCAGCCACAGCCTTAGGCCAGTCAGGATCAAGGACTTTGTCCGCGTAGATATCCCAAGCCTCGTCGCTACTTAGCTTCACGCCCGGTCTTGAAACACTCATCTTTTCTATCCCCCTAACACCTCAATAATCACCAGCCAGCCCATGGCGGCCAGCACCACAAGCTCAGCGCGCAGGACAATCTCCTCCAGTCGGGTCATTGCGGCCACCTCATCAGGCCGCAGCACATATGGACCGGCCCCAGACCGACTGCCAGGTGCACCATGTCCCGGCTAACGTCCAGGTATACGCCGAAATGCCACCACCTAGGCCGCCAGTTGAAGTCAGCGTATGGGATTATCCCTCTGATTCTCATCATGACCCTTCCTACAGTGCTTTCCGGGCTATCTCAATCATGCTGTCCAGCCGACATACGTACGTAACAATCATGTGTTCTAGGTTGCCAGCCGGATCGGGATGCCCCCGTCTAGCCCTGGCAATCTTCTCCAGGGCCGCCTTGTGGCGGTCACGCTCAGCTTTAAGCACCTCTATCAACCGAGCATTCCGGGCATTCTCAGACCGCAACTTAACCAGTTCAGAGCTATAGGTACAGGCCTCGATCATTTCACCTCCACTTCCCGCCAGTCCGCTACGCCCAGCACTTCCTGCTTTCCGGCGACCCGCGCCCACGAGAAGCACTTCTCCAGCGCGGCCTCAGTGTCGCCCTGGTACTCGCCGGGCACCCTGACCTCCAGTGCTCGGCAGACAAGGCTCGTGCTGCCAAGCCCCATCTTGGCTGCCACGCGCATCAGGCGGCTCCAGTCAACACCCACGGATTGCTCCACACCACCCTGCGCCGCCTGGCTGTCAACCGCCATCTCATCCGGGATCAGATCGTCCGGCCTTTCAATGTCAGGCGTCGGCAAGAGGAACTTGCCGGGCGGCAACTGCTGCAGCTGCTTAATGATGTCGGTCAGCGTGTAGGGTGCATGCAAGTTGATCACATAGACGGTCTTCTTCATGCCGTCCGGGCTGACCTCGATGGGCTCGACCTTGAGCTGCAGCGGAATCATGCTGATGCGGCCTAAGGCGGACTTAATCAGGGTGATGGCAGAGTTGATGTTGCGAATCGAGTTCCAGCTTGATGTGTCCAGTTGCCACACACCCAGTCCGGGCACGTCGGGCAGCATAAACTGCAGGTTCATGATCGCTCGGCAGCCCTTCTTTTCGTACAATGGGCAGGTGTCGGGATCGCAGGTGACTTCCCTCAGTTCCGTCTCTTTGCTCTCTCTCGTGGCAATCTCCCCCGTCCGGCTGTCCACCAGGGCATTAGCCGTCCTGCCGTCCCCCTTACACACCAGCCCGCGGGTCTGTGAGTAAGCCCGGTAGTACTGGCTTGCCCACTGCTCCGGCTCCTCAGTCGGAAACATGATCGGCAGCTCTTTGGGCTTCTCACCATGTACCGCCTGGACCTCGGGCGGGCAAACGAAATAGTTGACAGCTTTCGGGTACGGGCTCTTGTCGCCCTGGACCTTGACGCCGAGGCGGATTTTGCCCAGGCGCGGCAGCCTGACTCTGTCGGTTACTCCTTCAATCGGACTCATTGCTTCTCCCTCCTTTACGGCCTGCACAGCCGCCAATACCCGCATCCTGCAGGTGAGCAGTGCCACCCACACGGATTCGGCGGCGCTATGCCGGTCTGCATTTGCCTCCAGACGCCCTGCACCATGTCCAGCCACCAGGCGATGTCCGCCTGCGTGCGGCGGGTGCGTATCTCAGCCAGTTTGGGCGTCTTGTTCTTAACGGCTGCATGTATGGCGAAGTCTATGTCACGCTGTAGCAAGAATGCGTAGGCTGTAGCCTGTATATCCTGGTCCACGTCCGCCTGCGTGGGTGTGCGTGCTACGGTCTTGTGGTCCACGACCAGGTCGTCCAGGCAGACCAGGTCCACTATGCCCACGAAGTCCAGGTCCTGGCCGTCCAGCGGCAGCACGAGCTTCTCCTCGACGAGGAACGGCTGGACCTCAGGGGCCTTCTGCTCCCTGTACATCTTGGTGAGCCTTACCCCCTCGTCCTTGAGCCTGCCGGGGTCGTCACCTTCCCAGTCCACCTCGGGCTCGCTGGCCAGCTTTGCGGCCCAGGTGTCGCTGAAGTAGTCCAAGATGTCAGGGACGGGCATGTCTTCATGGGTATCTAGCTTATGCGTGAAGTTCCGGGCCAGGGCCTCGTGGTAGCATGAGCCCTGGATCATGGCCCCCGCCGGGGGGATTTTGAGTCCCTTCCAGTAGCGGAACTCATACTGGCGGGGGCATCGCAGCCACATGTTCAGCTGCGTATGAGACAGGTGCGGTCGTTTCTGCTCGCTCATCTGACCTTCTTGATCGGCGAGACGTTGTGTCCGCCGAACTGGGCCATGATGTGCGCGGCACACTTGAGGTAGCCCTCGGTGTCGTCCACAAGCACGTTCGGGCCAAGGACAATAGTGAAGACCATCTCCCGAACGTCGGCTGGCGGCACGTCATTATCGATAATCATCCCCTCATTGGGGCCAAACTGCGGCAGCTTAATGAACATCCACGGCCTCCTCTTCCAGCACTTCCTCTACGATCTTCATGCGGCGGGCAACTATGACGGGGTGAAGATCGTATACCCACTGGTCCTTCTTAACCCAAACAAGACCGAGTGACTGCCACCCGCTGGCTACCACGTCTTGGTAATGGACACGCGCCACAACGACTGAGCCGATCTCTACACATGGTCGTATCGCGCCTGCCCAGGCCATAGCGTCCTTGTGGTTCGCAAAGATGTGGTAACCCGCCATGTAGCCCAGCGCCCATGTTGTGTTGGGGATGTCACACGGTCGGCTGGGCAATATATTGCCTGTCTGCCAATCCTCGTACCATTGCCCCTGCTGGTAGGAGTTTTTAAGGTAGTAAATCCCCTCGTACAGCCCGTCTTCTACCTTCACAAACACCTTCCAGCCCACGCCGTACTCGCCTTCATACTGCCGCGGGGTCTCGTCTACGATGTCTAAGCACATGGCTGGCCCTCCTCCCTCGCCAGTTCGCGCTCCCGGCGCTCCTTGGCCACGTTGTCCGCGTCCATGTCCCGCAGTTCTTGCTCGCTTGGCTTCTCGCCGCACACGAGGCAGCGGGCGTCCCGGTGCATGCCGTCTGGGTAGATGCACTCATAGTCCTCGCAAAAGTTGATTTTGCGGGCGAGTTCAATGATTGGCTCAAAGCTTTCAATAATACGATCCCGCTCTGCTTTGTCCACCTCCAACTCTTTCAACCGGGCTTCGTCTCTTTCCAGCATGGCAATAGTCTGCTTTAGGAAAGACCGGTAGTGCCCGGCCAAGCCGGCATAGTGCAAAGCGATGGCATCTTTGCCGTCGGCCTGGTCTCTGTTGTACTGAGCCGCGATTTCGAGTTCGCCCCTAAGCAGGTACTCCTTGAGTTCGTGCACGTTCTTGTAAGTCATCATCCCTCCTTACTTCTTGTTCCAGGGCGCAATGATCACACAGGCATCTTTCGCCAATGTAATGTGCCTTCCTCTCGTGGTGCTTGGGTCCGATGAGAATGGTGCACCTGTCGCACCGCAAATGTGCCTTCTCCGCCTGTTTCAATCTGGCTTCGGAACGCTTCAGCTCGACACTCTTCGGCAAAGTTATCTTGTTCATTCCCTGTCTCCACCATGAACGGAGTATCTCGCCGGCGATATAGGTGGTTTCTCTGTGTTCTCTCAAGAGGTTGGAAGCGCTGACCCTTGCCTCGTCCCATTCGTCACACAGGGAGCACCCCAACTTCGGGACCTTCTTGCCACTTACCCCGAGCAGGACGTCGATGTTGCAACTAACGTTATTTTTTGACATGGTTCTCCCCTTGCTCTCCGAAGTAGTATCAGCCTGTTATATCTGGTGTGGTCCTGGCCCGGCCCCCGTCTTGTTCAATAGGAGTGCCCGTCTCCTTTCCTCGTCTTTTTTGAGACTCTCAAGGGCACGGACCAGGGCCACATCCCATCGTGGCCTTCCCCGCTTACGTTGAGGTGGTTCCGGATTTTGCATGGGCACGCTTACTGCCCATCCTGGAGGCGTTTGTGGAGGGTCTCTATAGCCTGGCTTACTAGGTCAAGGGGCTCCCTGAAGAGGAAGTAGAAGTCAACCGCCTCCCTGGCAACCTGAGAGACCGAGACGAATCTTCCCGTCTGGTCGTGAAGGTAGTCTGCGTATTGCCCTAGTTCCTCTATTTGCGCAGCCGTTAACGCCACCGTGATGGGTTTAACGCCTCCGCCGTCTAGTTTCTTTCGCATCGGCCCTCCTGTTACATTGCAATTTAAGGAATTATGAGAATTACGAAACTCTTATACCATCGACTTTATGAACTGTCAATAGATTAGGTATGTCTCCCCCGAAAACCGTAACTCCCATTGTAAACTTATTAAGGCGCTTAAGACGAAGAATAACCGGGACGGTAGTTCCCTGTTGACAGTAAAACCCAAACATATTAAGATTTAGGGGAAAACGCATACTGGGGGGTAGATGGAAGGCAAACTCACGAATGAACAAAAACTTGCCCAGCGAAAGCGGATAGCGCAGAGGGTGGCGGAGAGAATACGTGGAGAATTGGACCGCCAGATGATGATTCAGGCGGAGTTGGCGCGGCGCACTGGCTTGCCGAGTATGACCATCAGCAATGTGGTGAAAGGAAGCAGCCTGCCGGAACTGGACACGCTGTTGCGTATCGCCAGGGTGCTCGGGCGGAGCTTGGACTTCCTGTGTTGGGAGAACGGCGAATCCTCAGAGGGCTGCCCGAACGGCCACATACCATACGACATTACAGAGTTTTTCCTCTACACCTGGGCCAAGCTGTCGCCAGAAAAGAAAGAGGCCGTAAGGATTATGTTGCGATCCTTAAACTAGGTGGTACGCCGAAGTCTTTTGTCAGGAAGGAGGGCGGGGCTCCTATTATTTTTGGCGGTATGTCCTGATAAGACTGGGGTCAGTGGTTCGAGTCCACTATCGCCCACCATTTTGTAAAATTAGGAGTGCCCGAATATGAAAACATGGTTGTATATGCTAGTCCAAACAAGGCCCCACAGTGGAGGTCCTACCTAGCTGGAACCCAGTCTAAACAGCCTAGTATCGATAGACAAATCGCATACCTCCTATTGGCCTATACATCAGAAGGGAGGGCAACAGGCACGCTCTCCAATATGCGGGGGGTTCTGGGAAACTTCCGGGATTTCTTGGAGAGGGAAGGTCTGCCCTTTGAGGTCAGGGAGATTGAGCCTGCTCACATCAGGGCATGGCTGCTATCTCTTAAGCAGAGGGGCTTGGCGGTTAGCACGCAGGAGAAGTTCTACCGGGGCTTGCACCGGTTTTTCCAGTGGCTTATTGAGGAAGGCGCGATAGAGGCGAGCCCCATGCAGCACGTGAAGCGCCCCCCACTTCCTCGGCCTATCGTACCCATCCTGTCTCATGAGCATATCGACAGACTACTTGGCTTGTGCCCCGTCAACACCTTTCTGGGAGCCCGCAACAGGGCCATTATCCTCATGTTCTATGGTACGGGCATGAGGCTGGCGGAGTTGAGTAATCTCAGGATGGGGAACCTTGATCTCACAAATCACGAGGTTCTTGTCTGGCGCAAGAACAACAAGCAGCAGAGGTTGTATCTGTCGCCAGTAGTCTGCCGAGCCCTGATAAGCTACCTCAAGTTTGATCGGCCAGAAACGGACTATCTATGGCTAAGTGAGGAAAGGCGACCGTTGACGAGAGAGGGCGTCAAGATTGCCATAGAGAGGTTGAAGGAGCGGGCCGGGATTACGGATATTCGGTGCTCTGCACATACGTTAAGGCATACGTTTGCGACTGACTTCCTGCGAAGTGGAGGCAGTCTGAGATACCTACAGGAGATACTTGGTCATAGCAGCATGAGAACCACGGAGAGGTATCTGACTACCATCAACCAGGAGGACGGCATGAGGGCACATAGGATACACGACCCGCTATTGCGGTTAAAGGAGAAGAGTTCAGCGGAACGGTGGAGAACGTTTGGTCGGCAGGCCTCCACTTAGGCTGGACCGAACCATATCGGGGTATACGCCCAGGGCTGGCCATCGATGGTTGCCATTGAGTAGACGAGGGCGTAGAAGCCCAGGCCCTCGAAGTAGATTTCAAAGGACCCATTTTCATCTGACGCGACGGTCTCTGTGAACCAGTCCTGCCAACCTGATACACCCCAACGCTCGAACTCAAGGCGAACCACCACGTCCTCAGGGAACCCGATGCCATACACCGTCCACGTATTGTAGCCCGAGACCCACGGCGGGTCACAGAAGAAAAGAACCGCCTCCCCGGGCTGCCCCTGCAGCCCCTGTGGGCCTTGTTCGCCAGGAATCCCCTGCGGTCCCTGTATGCCCTGTATCCCTTGTGGCCCCTGCCCACCAACCGGACCCCTGAACCCCGTATACTCTAAGGTGAGATAGGTAATGCCTACACTGGCCCCAATAAGTAGTAGGACGAGAAGCATGGAGAGAACAAAGAGGCGTGACATAATCCCCCCTTTCTTATGGGGGCATTTTACAAGATATGATCCGAGGTTGCAAAAACAACCCCGCCAGTTCCGAGGAACGGCGGGGAGCAGTTCTGGCCGGGTAGCCAAGGGACTCTCACCCTTGGACAACTCACAATAACGCGGTACGCCGCAGAAAGCACGGCTCCCATGCGAGTCTTACGGGTCTCCTAGTGTCTCTATTCCACCACTACCCGCCGATATTATACCACAAATCAAAAGCCGCCCTGGTGGACGACTTAAGGACTGTCCCTACACGTTGCAGGGCAGTTGGGTACATTATACCACACAAACCCCCCACGTCGTGGAAACTGCAACGCCTGCACTATATGTATGCCCTCAGCGTTGATTTTCTAGGCACACAACATGGCCCTTACCGGGCCGGCACGGAGAAAAACACCTGAAAGTGGGGCAAAGCCTTTGTTAACCTCTGCCCTTGAGCAGGAGTAGCTTCCTGGTCTTCTCTCGTTCCTCTTTCAGGTCCTCTTCCAGCCGAAGGACACGCTCGTATAGTGCTACGAGGTCCCTGTTCTTCTGCTTGAGTTCGGATGTCCGTACAATCTTAACGGGGTAACTCCATTTCTATTTCCCCCCCAGCAGGGCCTTGATTCCCGTCACGAAGGCACTTACCACCAACCCCGAGATAGCGCCGGCCCCCCACTTGATCATCCCCCACCTCTCTTCCTGCCGTATGTCCGTTTGCTTCAGCGTCTCTATCTCCTCCTGCTGCGCCTTCATGGTATCGTTGATATTATTCAGTGCCGCCTCCAGGCGGGCGATCATTCCTTGGCCGTTCGGGAACGCCGGGTCACCCAGCAGGTGACACATGCCGCGGTAGATGGCATCCATCTTATCCTCTTCCGGGTTGCCCTGCGGGTTCCCCTGGGGCATCATGGTTTGTCGCGCTCCCCGAAGATACGTTCCCAGACATCAGCCAGGATGGTCCATCTTGCGCTCTTGTTCACGCTTTGAATGGCATCGTTGATATCCTGGTCGTCGGCCTTGCCGTCGCATCGGACGTGATAGGGGTTCTTGCGCTTCTCACGCCTCAGTTCGGCTCCGTCCAGGTCTGCGCTTATCACGTTTACTTGCCGTGGCATCTAGACTCCCTAACCGGTTATGTAGTAGGTTCCTACCAAGCCTGTAGTGGCGTTAGCCGCAGAGACCATAACCTCAAGGTCTGAGGCATCCGAGGCAGCCACCACATAGGTCGCCGTCCTGACAGGTTTCGGTTTAAGTATTGATAGCCAGTCCGTCACTCTCTCCTTCTTCTATATCATTCCGCCTATGCGTGTTATCTTGGCGTAGATAATGGCCCTACCCTGCGTGGCGGACCCGCCGGGTGTGACTGTCGCATCTATGGTGTCCCTTGTGGTATAGATTTTGGCCATGCCATGTGTGCCGCCCGAGTCCCACAGGTAAA
>JAFCZZ010000152.1 GCA_019314085.1 Deltaproteobacteria bacterium
CCGTAGAGTGGGTTCCCTGTGGCATCATCGGTGGCGAGGATCAGTGTTGACGGTTCTGTCCCGAACCAGAGGTGTGGAGAACCATCCAGAAAGAGAAGTGCTCCTTCCCTGCCAAAACGTTTTCTCCTTTTACGATGGTGAGGCTGTTTACGCACTTTTCCACCGAAACCCAGGGGGCGGAGCCACTGCCGGAGTGTTTCTCTGTTAATCTTAATACCCTCTTCCTCTTCCAGGATTTCTGAAAGATGAGAGAAGTTGAAATCGAAGTAACGCTCCTTTGTCAGTTTAACAACCCTTCCTTTCTTCTCAGGCGAAAACGAATGAGATGACCTGCTTCCCCTATTGCCATGAAGAATGCCTTCAGGACCCTGTCGCGCTACCTTCTTCTTTATCCGCTGCACCTGTCCCGACTTGTCGGGATAAACTCAAAGCCAATGCTCCTTCTGTATTTTTCATCCTCTTTTCCAATAAAGCTTGTATAACCCCGTAACGTATTGTCTCCTCCATTGTAAACGTCGCCCCCTCTTCCATGAAGCATCTCCTTTCCTCTTGAGATACTTCTTTCTCTACCTTAAATCATACAACAGGTGACATAATCATATTGCAGTAACAAATAGAAAACAGATGCTTGACAAGGATAAAAAAAACGATTAGGTATGACGGTATTTTTTAACGGGGGAACCACACAGTGATCCAAGTCAATAATCTGAGAAAAACATTCGGCCCCATTGTCGCCGTTGATGATGTTTCGTTTCAAATCAAAAAGGGCGATGTCCTCGGTTTTATCGGTCCGAACGGCGCAGGAAAAACAACGGCCATGAGGATGCTCGCCTGTCTGATTAAACCCGATTCCGGGAACGCGAAGATCAACGGAGCCGACATCCTTGAGGATTCACTGGCCGTTCGTCGGTCTATCGGGTATCTTCCTGAAAACACTCCCCTTTATGGCGAGATGACAACGGCTTCATTTCTTAACTTTATCTGTGATATCAGACAGATCGAACGAGATAAACGAAAAGCCGAAATAGAGCGGGTTATGACGGTCTGTTCTCTTCACAGCGTGCATCACCAGACGATAGAGACGCTTTCCAAGGGATACAGGAAGAGAGTCGGCCTTGCGGCTGCCCTCGTCGATAACCCGCCGGTTCTCATACTGGACGAGCCGACCGACGGCCTCGACCCGAATCAGAAACGGGTCGTGCGGACGATGATAATATCAATGGCCAAGGACAAGGCCATCATTGTGTCGACCCATATTCTCGAGGAACTGGAAGCGATCTGCAACCGGGCTGTCGTGGTTGACCGGGGGAGAATTATCGCTGATTCAACGCCGGCCGAATTCAAAGAACAGGGTAACGGCCGGATTGATGAATATTTTGAAAAGATAACGAGGGGCGACTCCTGATGCATGTCCTTACAGCTGTCATGAAGCGTGAATTGAAGGGGTACTTTTCAACGCCCGTTGCCTACGTCCTCCTTTTCGTCTTTCTCCTGTTCGCGAGTTTCTTTACCTTCAGGGGGCAGTTTTTTGAAGCACGGCAGGCGGATCTTCGAATATTTTTTGATATGCTCCCCGTGCTCTTTATCTTCCTGGTGCCCGCCATCGGCATGAGACTGTGGGCGGAAGAGCGGAAAACGGGAACGATAGAGCTGCTCTTTTCCCTGCCCGTTACCGCCAAGGAGGCGGTAGCAGGGAAGTATCTCGCGGCCTGGATCTTTATCGGCGTCGCACTGTTGCTTACATTTCCCATGATCATAACGACCAATTATCTCGGCGATCCCGATAACGCGGTGATCCTCGCCGGATATATCGGCGCCTTTTTGCTTTCCGGTTGTTATCTCGCGGTCAGTATTTTCTGTTCATCCTTCACGAGTAACCAGGTGATCAGTTTTATCCTTTCCGTGATGATCTGCAGCGTTTTTGTCTTTGCCGACTATCCTTCGGTTCTCAGTGTGCTTCAGAGCTTTCTGCCGTCCGGTATGATAGAGGCAATTGAAAATATGAGCTTTATCGTCCATTTCGAGTCAATTCGCCGAGGTGTTATCGAATTCAGGGACATCTCCTTTTATATATTCTTTATTGTCGGGTGGATTGTGGGTGCCTGCATAGTCCTGAACGCGAGGAGGGAGGCCTGATGAACGATACGCAGAAAACCATTGTGGCCCTTGTCCTTGTGGCGATAATCGCATTTTGTGCCATCACCATAACCGATTCTATCGGCCGGTTCTGGCGAATCGACCTGACTGACAATAATCTGTATACCCTGTCAGAGGGAACCAAGACGGTTATTGGCGAAGTGAATCAGCCGATCGACTTGAAACTGTACTACGCGAGGACAGCCGCTCTCAAGGGACCGGAAGCCTTGCGGGCTTACAATAATTATTATCTCTATATCAGGGATCTCCTGCGGGAATACGAAAAGATATCAAGGGGAAAGATACGCCTGTCGGTCATCGATCCCAGACCCGATACGGACGAGGAACTCGATGCTGTGCAGTACGGTCTGAAGCGGTTTTCCGCCGGGGAAGAATCCTTTTTCTTCGGCCTTGCCGTGATTTCCCAGTTCGGACAGGAGGCGACAATACCCTTCTTTATACCGGAACGACAAGGGCTGGTGGAATATGAGATATCTTCGGCGATATACAATGCCGCGACCCAGACGAAGAGAAAAGTCGGTATTCTTTCCCCGCTTCGCGTTTTCGGCACGGGGTCGTCTCCCTATATGATCCAGATGTTGAAGATGCAGGGCAAGCAACCGGAGGAAGAGTGGCTCTTTATCAAGGAACTCAAGCGCCAGTACGAGCTCCTTCCCATCGGTGTGGATGCCAGGGAAATCGAGCCGCTCGATCTACTGATCGTGATTCATCCCAAGGATCTTCCCCAGAATCTCCTTTTTGCGATTGACCAGTATGTCATGAAGGGCGGGAAGCTGATGGTTTTTGCCGACCCTTACTGCATAAAGGACCCTTCAAAGCTCTTTTATGAAAAGGCATCCAACCTGAATTTTCTCCTTGAGAAGTGGGGATGTTCAATGCCTTCCGGTTATTTCGCGGCCGACAGATCACTGGGACTGACCATACAGCAGGGTGCCGATCAGCCGGCTAAACGACTCGTCACGTTCCTCGATCTGAAGGGTGACGCTTTTAACCGGAGTGATGTCATTACGGCCCGTCTGGAATCCGTGAGGGTTCTCTTCGCCGGCGTGTTGAAACCCACCGGGGTGCCCGGTGTGACCGTGGAGCCGCTCCTGATGACCAGTTCCTCGGGGAACGCCCTGAAATATAGCAAAAAAGACGTGGCCATGTATTCCGATCCCGAGACGATCGAAAACCGCTTTAAAGAAGGTAATAAACCGGCTGTGATGGGGTACAAGCTTACGGGGAAATTCAAGAGCGCCTTTCCCGACGGTGTCATCATGAAAGATGACAAGGACAAACAGCCGAAAAAATATGAAGGTCTGAAAGAATCGGATAAGCAAACCAGTGTCGTCGTGTATTCCGATATTGATATTCTTTCCGACTTTGTAGCCTTTCAGGAGTCCTTTTTTGGGGTAGCAGCCTCCGGCGATAATCTCAACATTCTTTTGAACAGCATGGAGAATCTTGTCGGATCGAGAGCGCTGGCAACAGCCAGGACAAAGGAAATGTTCAGCCGCCCCTTCACGGTGCTCAATGATATCGAAGCCGAGGCGGAAAAAGAGACGGCAAAAAAAGTTGCCCTGGTGAAAAAGGATATTGCGGAACGTCAGAAGGAGCTCCAGAACATCGGTTCCCAGGTAAATGATGACAACGCATCCCTTCTCCAGAGTGAAGCCATCAAAAAGAAGCGGGATCTGGAGGAGCAGTTGATGCTCGCGAAACGGGAGCTGAGAGAATTGAATAAGGACAAGCGGATCAAGATTGAGGCACTGATCGGAAAACTCAAAATGTATAATATCGTAACGGCTCCGTCGGTTATTCTGTTGATTGCTGTCGTGGTGTTTCTCATGAGAACCTACAGAAAGAAAAAGTATCTTGGTGTCCGCCATGAAAAATAAGCATCTTGTTATACTCGGCATTGCCGCCCTGATCATGGTGGTACTGACCGTCATCGTGTCAACCGAGAGCACCCGGAAAACGGATACCTTCGCCAAGGGAAGCTATCTTGTTCAGGGGCTGAACCCCGGAAAAGTCAATAGAATTTATATGGAACGGTACGGAGATTCCGTCGAGCTGAAGCGGTCGGGATCCGGTTTTCTGATTGCAAACAAGGGCGGATATCCGGCCAAGAGCGATCGGGTCAACGCGATATTTTATGCGGTTACTGAGATACGGTGTGGCAGCAAGATTACATCAAACAAGGATAACTATCCCACTCTGGGTGTCGATGGTGGAGAGGAAAGTACCTTCATACGCTTTTTCGGTGAAGATGGTAAGAAAATCGTCGGCATCATTATCGGCAAGATCAAGGAGAACGACAAAGGACTGCGTTTCTATGTACGCCTTGAAGGTGGTGAGGATGTTTATTTGACCGAGAAATACATCACCTTCCTCAATACGGATTACGGTGGATACATCAGCGAACGTATCCTTCCGGGAGAAAAGGAATCCTACAACCGGATGACCGTCAGGAACCGCCGCGGTAGCTACGAATTTGTCAAGAAGAATGGAGCCTTTGCTCTGAAAGGAGTATCGGGAGCTGATAAACTGGATCAGAAGAAAATCGACGATCTGGTTCAAAAGGCCGTGGGCTTGAGGATTTTTGACATTTTTGCGGGCGATACGGCTCCCACCGGCCTGGCCTTCGATATGGAGATGCGGCTATACAAAGACGACAAGACCTGGTATCGCGTCAGGCTGGGAGAAAAAGAGGGCAAGTGCTATGCGGCGGTGGAGGCGCACACGGATTTTGACGCTGAAAAAATCACTATTACAAAAGATGAATCCGAGGAATCGCTGAAAGAAAAGGAATCTCTTTTGGTGGCCCGAGATGCCGTCGAAGGCTTTAACAGCCTGAATCGGGCCTGGATCTATGAGGTCGGTGATCGTAATTTGAAATTTCTCGAGAATACTCCTG
>JAFCZZ010000153.1 GCA_019314085.1 Deltaproteobacteria bacterium
CCTTGGTTGCCGCGCCCTGAAGGGTAAAACCGGTTGCGGGGTGTTCCTGCATTCCCGTCATGGCGGTTGTTCGGTTATCGCATATAACAACAACCGCGTTACTCTTGTTGTAGGCCATGTTCAGGAGAGGGGTGATCCCCGAATGAATAAAGGTGGAATCACCGAGTACACCCACCACCCTGCCCTCTTCCTCCAGGGCCTTGTCCATGCCGTGTGCCATTCCCACGCTGGCCCCCATACAGACACAGGAGTCCAGCCCCTCAAGGGGTTTCATGAAGGAGAGGGTATAGCACCCGATATCACCCGTCACGAAAACCTTGAGCTTTCCAAGGACGTAGAAGAGTCCTCGGTGCGGGCAGCCCGGGCAGAGGTTCGGAGGTCTCTGGGGAAGTGATCGAGACGGTAGCGCTACCCCTTCCGCCTTGCTACCGGTAACACCGGCCTCCACTACGCCGGGATCGAATTCGCCTGTATAGGGGAAGACCTCCTTGCCTTCGATCTCTATCCCCATCGCTCTCACCTGCTCTTCGATGAAGGGGTCAAGCTCTTCGACCACGTATATCTTGTCCACCTTCGAGGCAAAGGCCCTGATCAGATCCGAAGGAAGGGGATGAACCATCCCCAGCTTGAGGTAGGAATAATCGGGGAACACGTCCTTTGCGTAGTTGTACGGCATCCCAGCCGTTATGATTCCCACCTTTGTATCGTTGATCTCCATCCGGTTTTCCGGGAAGGCCTCCGCAAACGCTCGGAGTCGTTCCATCCTCTTTTCCACCGCAACCCTTCGCTCTCGAGCCTTGGCGGGTACCATTACATACTTTGACGGATCCTTCCGAATATCCCTTTGTTCAGTATTGCCCTTGGGTTCTTCCAGATCAACGACGGATTTGGAGTGGGAGACCCGCGTGGTGGTCCTGAGAAAAACGGGTGTGTCAAATTCCTCACTCATCCTGAAGGCGATCTTTATGAATTCTTGTGCCTCGCTGCTGTCGGACGGTTCCAGCATTGGAATCTTAGCGGCTCGTGCGTAGTTTCTGTTGTCCTGCTCGTTCTGGGAGCTGTGCATGGAGGGATCGTCCGCGCTGATGATTACCAATCCTCCCTCCGTGCCGGTATAGCTTGCCGTAAAAAGGGGGTCCGCCGCCACGTTGACTCCCACATGCTTCATCACCACCAGGGCCCGTGCCCCCGCCAAGGCGGCCCCTATTCCTACCTCAAGTGCCACCTTCTCATTCGGCGCCCACTCGGCGTAGACGCCGTCATATTTCGCGAACGCCTCCATTATCTCGGTGCTTGGCGTTCCGGGGTACGCGGACGCAAAGGTAATACCATCCTCATACGCTCCTCGAGCTATTGCCTCATTTCCTGACATTAATACTTTCATATCGTTTCATGTAACCCTTCTAATTGATTTCCTTTCCTAAAAATTATCCCATTCACGGGGCAAGGGCAGCTATTTTCCTTTTCACAAGCAACTCCATGAGCGGATCCTTTATCTTCCCGGCGGCCTTACGGTAGAAATCCACTGCCTCCTTCTGCCTGCCCATCTTCTCATATATCCGTCCGATATTGGCATAATTGATATATTCAAATTGTGTTCCCAGTACGTGTTTATTGGAATCTTCAAAAGATTTTAAGGCGTTTTCGTAATCTTTGATCTCTTCGTAACAGTACCCTAACCCGTGAAAGGCAAGGGCAACCAGTATATCATTACCCCCTGACCGCTTCAGGAAGGTCTTGTAGGCCGTGATGGCCTGTTCCGTATTGTCGATATTAAAGTAGAGATTCCCCATATTATAAAAGGAAAGCGTGGCCGCATTGCTGCCCGGGTACTCCTTGACAAGTTCCTCGTATATCTGGACGGCCTTTAGATACGCGTCCCTTTTCCCGTCTTCGGATTTGTTTGCCGGTACGGAGGACACAGCATACGCCGATGAATAGAGGCCCTGGGCCTTGTTTTCATAGTTTAAGCGGTAGAAATACCACGCCCCGGCCAGGATGATAATCAGGAGGACTACCGCCGCACCCATGTAAAACTTGTCTCTGTGCTCGGATACGTACTGCAGGGCTCGCCACCCGGTCGTGTGAAATTCATCCGGCTGTTCCAACTCTTTCTTTGTCAGCTTATCCGCCATTCAAGGTCTCCTTTATTGGTCTCCGTTTATCTTATCCGCTATGTGCTTCGGCGCCCTTACGATCTTTCCTTCCTTGCTTGTAAAGGGATGGAGTGTAAAGCCCTCGGCAAGGATCCGCTCTTTTCTCTCATCGTGTATCACATAATCGAAGCGTACGCTGGCCCGCCTGATGGCGGTTATCTCTGTTTCGATTACCACTATCTCATCATATTTTGCAGGCAAAAGATAGTGGCAGCTTACCTCTACTACCGGGAGATAATATCCCGATGCCTCAAGTTCCGAATAAACGATGTCCATTTCACGCATCAGCTCAGACCTGCCTACCTCAAACCATTTCAGGTAGTTGGCATAGTAGACTACGCCCATTGCGTCTGTATCGGCATATCTCACTCGTATTCTGAACTCACCCTTTTCTTTCAATAAACCCTCTCCAGTCCTTCATAAAACAATCCATCAGCAGGTGCCCCGGAGAAACCACAATGTCCGTATTATGGGCACAGGTCTCGTCATAGGCGCCGCCCTTCCCGACATTCTCCCCGTCGATGGAAGAAAGCACCGCGAAGGGACTGGGGTCCGATGAATGGGTCTTCAGCTCTATCGGTGTCGGGTGATCGCTCAAGACCATAACCCTGAAATCCCCGAGAGAGGCTATCCCCGCCAGTACCGTTCCCACGACCTCTTGGTCAAAGTCTTCAATGGCCTGTATCTTTCCTTCTATGTTTCCCTCGTGCCCCATCTCATCGGGTGCCTCCACGTGGAGGAAGACAAAATCGCTATCTTTGAGATACGCAAGGGCCCTCTCCGCCTTCCCCCGGTAGTTGGTGTCGGTGTAGCCGGTCGCACCCTCAACGGGGAGAACCTCGAGGCCCGCGTAGATGCCGATCCCCCTCAGGAGATCGACGGCGGATATGATCCCCCCACTGATTCCGTACCGGGTGGTCATAGGTTCCATCGCAGGCGCTCTCCCCTCTCCCCATAACCAGATGGAATCTGATGTTTTTCTTCCCTTCTCCGCACGTTCTCGGTTTACCGGATGATCTTTCAGTATGGCGCGCGAACGCTCCATGAGCCGTCTGATCTCTTCCGATCCATCCCCCTTCGGAAGCCAGCTCTCGATCGGCTGCCCGGTAATATCGTGAGGAGGGGTTGTCTCCAGCGAGACGGGACCTCCCTTATACACCATCAGGTGCCGGTATCCAACACCGGGATAAAATTTGATGACCGGTGAGCCCAGCTGTGTGTTGAAACCATCCACGATCCGCCGGGCCTCTCCGGATGATATGTGACCGGAGGTAAAATCCTCCATGGTGGTCTCCCCCGCCGCCGAGGCGAAGGTCACAAGATTGCAGCGAAAGGCTACGTCATCGGGCGCCAGATCAACCCCCATGCTCGCCGCTTCCAGGGGCGCGCGTCCGGTATGGTACACCGTCGGGTCATATCCCAGGACGGAGAGATTCGCCACGTCGCTTCCCGGCGTAAAACCGGCGGGGATCGTATCGATCAGCCCCAGCGTCCCTTCCGCCGCTATCCGATTCATATGGGGTGTATGGGCGGCCTGCAGAGGGGTCTTCCCCTGCAGTTCGGGGAGCGGGTAGTCCGCCATCCCGTCGCCCAGTAGGACAATATACTTCATCTCAGCGACTCGTCCTCTATCCTGATCAGTGTCGTCTTTCCAAACACAACATCCTCAAGCGTGTTGTCTATCTCTTCCAACGCCATACGTACATTCTTTTCCCTCGCCTTATAGGTCGTGACAACAATAGGCACTCCCTTATCCTTATCGAAGGTCTTTTCCTTCTGGATAACCGAGGACAAACTAATATCGTATTTCCCTAGGATTCCCGATATCTGAGACAGGACGCCGGGACGGTCAACTGCCGAGAACCTGAAGTAATAATTAGTTATGACATCATCCATCGGGAGAAGGTCTATATCCTCGATCCGATCTTTCTTGTAGGAACGCAGTGGGACCCTCCGCCATGTCCCCACCATGATATCTCGCGAGATATCAATCAGGTCTCCCACAACCGCGCTCGCGGTCGGCATCATGCCGGCGCCCTGGCCATAGAGAAAAACCGAACCGGAGGCATCGCCCATCAGGTGGAAGGCGTTGAAGTTTCCGTTGACACTGGCCAGTATGTGGTCAAAGGGAATCATGGTCGGATGTATCCGCGCCTCTATGACATCCCCCCGCCTGATCGCAATGGCGAGGAGCTTGATGGTGTACCCCAGTTCCCCCGCGAACTCTATATCGAGAGGGCTTGTCTTCGATATCCCCTCCCGGTAGATATCATCCAGGGGCACCTTTTTGCCGTAGGACAGCGACAGGGTTATCGCGAGCTTGTGGGCGGTATCGACCCCCTCGATGTCATAGGTCGGATCGGCCTCGGCAAATCCAAGGTCCTGCGCCTCCTTCAGTACGGATTCGAAGTTCTTCCCCTCGCTGGTCATCCTCGTCAATATGTAATTGCAGGTTCCGTTCATGATCCCGAAGACGGAGTCGATATTATTCCCTGCGAGGCTCTCTTTTAGTGTCTTTATGATCGGGATCGTCCCCCCGACGCCCGCCTCGAAACCGATATTGATCTTCTCGTTATCGGCGGCGGCGAATATCTCATTCCCGAAGGTGGCTATAAGTGCCTTATTCGCGGTGACCAGGTGCTTTCCGTTGCGTATTGCCTCCAGGACGATCTTCTTCGCGTGGGTATACCCTCCTACCAACTCGACGACGATAGAGATCTCAGGGTCGTTCAGGATCTCCTGCACGTCCGTTGTGAGGATCGCCCGGTCCACCTTGACCGGTCGCGGCGTTGTGATATCGATATCGGCTATCTTTCTGATAACCAACCGCGCGCCCAGACGCTTCCGTATCAGCTCTTCGTTGTCCTGCAGCAGTTTTACAACGCCGCTACCGATGGTACCGAAACCAATCAAACCAATCGATATGTCCTTACTCACGGCAACAACCCCTTTCATTCGTTGGAATCCATCTTTGATAGCAGACTGCTATAACAGTTAGATGAAAGTTTCAAGGTTAAAGTTGAGGACTTAAAGTGATGGAGAGGTCCACAGCAGATGATCAGCCCTCCAAACAAACCGCCAGGGTCCTGAATTTCTGCCCTGTTCCACAGTCATCATAGTCTTCCTCTTTTCAAATCCGCAATCCAGCGCGAAAATTGATGGGGAGTAAGCAAATCAAAGGTATAATACTGCTTCGCGCCCGCCCGATATTGACTTTCAATATCTGCCAGGTTCACTCTGTGCAATTTTTCGTTTACCCTTTCGAAATGCTCCTTCGCGTATTCCTCTTTTGCGGGCGTTGCTTCATCCTGTTCTTCATCCGACTTGATCTCCACCACCTTGATTATGGTTTCTACGCCGTCGTCCTGGAGCTTTTTCAGCTTTTCAAGACCACCCGCGCTTCCGTCGCCTTCAAGCCCTGAAATGTACTCGGCCAGATCGATCTTTATGAAAAAATCGGGATTAAACCTCTGCCTGACCCTGTCTTTCCCGCCCTTCCAGTATTCATAAGTGATGCTGTAGAAATTCTTGTCCGGTGATTTTATCCAGGAATCCAGGTAATCGGAGTTGTCTATCAATTGGAAAACGAACTCTTTTTCCGGCGAGTGAGAAACCAGAACAATATTTTGAGGGCTTTTCAGTTTTGATGTATTCACCACATAGGGCGGCCGTGTATCTCCCTTGACAAGCGTTCGGATAATTTCATCCCTTCTCTCCACAAAATCTTCGGGTTTAAAGAGGGAAAGTTGCAGGCCATCACCTCGTTTTCGTAATCTTCGCTCAGAAAAGCTGTCCTGTCTCTTTCAAGCTCACTCACCCTTATGCCGGATCTTTCCATCCGGGAGGTATCGACCGGTATTATATCCCCCTCGATATTCTCAAAAACTCGTTTCTTTGTGCCCTGCGGCAGGAACTGGTTGAAGTAATTGCCAATCTGTTTTCTGTTGTCTTCGGACAGCCTGTTTCCCTTGATGCCTGCATCTCCCATCGCTTCGCAAATAACCTGCCTTATTTCATCTTCTTCCGGGTAACGGTCATCCACAACCACGCTGCCGAAATCAAAATGCAATGACTCAAAAGGCCTCAAAGCAAAACGGTTATAGATATCGTACACGAGCTGGTCAATCGTATAAAAATCCCTTGCCAGTTCATACCGTTTTTCATCCCTCGTCCTTACGACCTTGACGCCAAGGTTTTCCTCAAATGGCGTTAATACAAGTTTTCCCGGAGGCCCCTGATCTACGCGTCCAACTTTTTCATAACGCTCACTGGCGATATAATTGAGGTTAAAGAGAGTGAAATTGTGCGTGCCTCTTCCCC